>NZ_JBVAPG010000500.1:0-520 GCF_055413685.1 Bradyrhizobium sp. LeoA1Lang
TGCGCGCAGGCGAGAAATTGGAAGACCGAGTCCGCACCCAGCTCGCCGACATCGGCAACAGACCAGCTTTGGTGCGTTCCTTCTTCAAGCATCCAGATGTCGCCTATATTTCTGACCTATGAGTAAGGTTGATAGATTTGCCAGATGTTGCTGCATCGAGCCTGGCCCGGCCAGGAGGCCGTCCCTCCAGACGTTCAACCTGGCACGGCAAGAATTATAACGCTTTAGGCCACTCCACCCGGCATCGGACATGCAGGTGTGTTCAATATGTTCAAAAGCGCATTGGACAGCTCGAACCTGGGACCCGCTGACTAGGAGTCAGGTGCAGCTCCCAGACCAGGAAAGAAAAGTCAGCGCTCTTGCTCCTTCACTCTTAACCGTCCTTCATGACGCGCCTGGGGATGTCCCGATCGGTGTTGAACTACGTCGGGCCGACGTTGCCAGAATGAATGTTACGCGGCCCTTGTGACATGGGCAACGGGCTTGATCGTCATGGGATTGTGGTGAGCTTGAAGGGCCG
>NZ_JBVAPG010000501.1:0-517 GCF_055413685.1 Bradyrhizobium sp. LeoA1Lang
GCCGTTGCCGCCGCAGCTTCTGGCCGAAGTGAAGCGCGAGCATGCCCGGCTGATGCTGGTGCGTGACCAGCTCAAGGCGCTGGAGCAGGCCCAGGCGGCGGCGCAAGCCGCTGCGATGCCCGCACCGATGGCGAAGCGACGGGATCAGTTGCAGCAACTCAAGGCACTCGGCCCGGCGTTTGCCACCACGCTGGTGCACGAGGTGTTCTACAAGGACTTCCGCAACCGGCGCGAGGTCGCAAGCTATTGCGGCTTGGCGCCCAGTCCCTGGCAAAGCGGCGGCATCGACCGCGAGCAGGGGATTAGCAAGGCCGGCAACCGGCGCGCCCGCCACAAGACGATCGAACTGGCGTGGCTCTGGCTGCGCCATCAGCCGGACAGCGCGCTCAGCCGCTGGTTCCGCAGCCGCACGGAGAACGCCGGCAGGCGCGCCAAGCGCGTCGCCATCGTCGCCCTGGCGCGCAAGCTGATCGTGGCGCTGTGGCGCTATCTCACCAGCGGTCTTGTTCCGGAAGAG
>NZ_JBVAPG010000502.1:0-515 GCF_055413685.1 Bradyrhizobium sp. LeoA1Lang
GCCTATCCTTATCGCCATCCTTACAACTATCTTTTGACATGGTGACCTCGTGACGAAACAATCCACGAGATCTTCCTAGCCGACCAGATCAGCCCTCAGTGCGTGGTCGCCGGATGACGCTCACGCTGGAATCGAGTGTCCCGCTCGAGCGTGTCGCGCAATGGACGTATAAGTCGATATTCGCTTCCATTTACGTCGACTATGTTCAGGTCCAGGAGGCGACCTAGTGTATTACCTAGGGTCTCAATATCGATGTCTTGGTCTTGTGTGTATCTCGCAAGTGCTTCGGTCGGAAGTCCTCTATAGCGGCTTAGAAGCCCAATCAGTAGCTTCTCTGTCTCGGTAAAACTAAACTTACTAACGTAGGCAGAGGCGCGGCTGCGTTTCCAATTAGTCTTACTGCGTCACGAGTTTTCGTCGCGTGTTTGGAGCTGGGTGGCGCCACAGCAGGGACATCTCTGTAAGGTGCTGATCAGCGCTCGGATCAAGCGCAGCCGCATGGTCGCGATCGAGTT
>NZ_JBVAPG010000503.1:0-512 GCF_055413685.1 Bradyrhizobium sp. LeoA1Lang
TAGACCACCGCCACCGCATCCGGCGCCTGGCGCACCTGCGCCTCAAACAGCTCGTGGATGCACCGCTCCGACGGATAGGCCGCCGCGGTCCGGTTCAGCTCCTCCAGCAGATACGCGCGCTCAGCGGGTGGCAGGATATCCAGCTCGCGCACCGGCCTGTTGGGCGCCCGCTCCAGCGCCTCAGCCAGTTGCTCGAGCGCGCGCTGCATGTAGCCGCAGACCCGATCCGCAGAGACGGGCTCCGCCGCTTCCGCGGTCAGCCCAAGCGCCTCGCCAAAATCCTCCACCGACAAGGTCAGCGGATAGTTGGTGCGCTCCTCCCCGCCCAGCCATTCCACGCCGGACAACCCATCATCGGTTGCGGAAGTGACCGCCGGCGTGTTGTGGCGGTAGTTCAACAGCGAACTGAACAGCGGCGCCGGCGCCGCAACGGCGCTGCAGCGTTGCGCCAAGGCCAGCGAGGCATGCTCGTGCGCCAAGAGCTCGGCCAGCCGGGCGTGGGTGGCCCGCAC
>NZ_JBVAPG010000504.1:0-507 GCF_055413685.1 Bradyrhizobium sp. LeoA1Lang
AACCGCATCCGCTCTTCCACGGTACAGGTCTCCTTCCACCCCATCGGCAAGGTCCTCCTTGCCGACCAGTTGACCTGTTACCCATGTCGCCGGTCTATTCTGTTACCCATGTAGCCGGTCAGGACCATTCTTCCCTTCTCCCCTTGTGGGAGAAGGTGTCGCGCATGAAATGCGCGACGGATGCGGGGTTGTCTCCGCGGGCGACGGCGTTCGTGGAGAGAGACCCCTCACCCGAGTGAGTTCGTTGCCAGCACCGGAGCAGCCCTCTCCCGCAAGGGGAGAGGGCGCATCAACCGGCACCGTGAAAGCGTTGTGTCGCACACTCTCTCCACTGTCGTCATGCGAGCGCATCGGGGATGAGTTCTGATTCAAATTGTCAAACTGATCTTCCCCCGAAAAAGTGGACGGGTTTAAGCAGCTTTTAGCTCCATCTCGATCGGCGCGACATATCCGATGGCGGAATGGAGCCTCGTTCGATTGTAGAAGCCTTCGATGAAGGCGAAGATG
>NZ_JBVAPG010000505.1:0-488 GCF_055413685.1 Bradyrhizobium sp. LeoA1Lang
CCGACCCGCTCCAGCCCCAGAAGCTCGGCCCAGAGCTTGGCCAGCGCGGTCTCGATCTCGCCCTGCGGCGCCTCATAGGCGCCCCGCGCATAGGCCTCATCGTCCGGCGCCGGCAGCGCCTGGCGGTCCAGCTTGCCGTTCACCGTCAGCGGCAGCGCTGCGAGCTGCACGAACGCACTCGGCACCATGTAGTCCGGCAGTCGCGCACTCAGATGCGTGCGCAAGATGGCGGCCAGCTCAGATCCCTCAGCTTCGCCGGCGTGCTCGGCCGCCGCGACCACATAGGCGACCAGCCGCGGCTCGCCCGCGCCATCCTCGCGCGCCACCACCACCGCATCGTGTACCCACGCATGCTCGGTGAGCCGCGCCGCGATCTCGCCCGGCTCGATCCGGAAGCCGCGGATCTTCACCTGGTCGTCGGTGCGGCCCAAAAACTCCAGATTGCCGTCCGGCAGATAGCGCGCCAGATCCCCGGTCCGGTACAGCCG
>NZ_JBVAPG010000506.1:0-484 GCF_055413685.1 Bradyrhizobium sp. LeoA1Lang
ATGGCGGTCGCCGCGATGCCGCTTGAGGAACTCGAGCGGTGGCTGCAGGCTCGCGTCGATCGGCATCCTGCCGCCACCAGCATTCCCATGCTCGACGGTTACGTCGCCGCGATCGTGGCTGGACCGGCTTCGCAATGCCCACCTCGATATCCCAGCGGCCGTCGAGGCGCTGCGCCAATACTGGATGCCGATCCGCTACGCACGCGCCCGCTGATCACTGCGGACGTGGGAGCTCTTACCGCTTACGATCAAATCGGAATCCTGCGCGGAGAATGCTCGGAATGCTGCGCGCGATCATTTCGGAACCCTGCGCGCCATCAACTCGGTACGGTGCGCACCATCATCTCGGAATCCGCAACCAGGCGAACTTCGAGATCACCACGTGGCTCACGAGTGCGGTCGAGGCCATGCCGCTCTCGATCAGGCGCGGCAGCACCTTCGCTTGGACCACACCATCGGTGCAGCTGCGGCAGCCATATTTAGG
>NZ_JBVAPG010000507.1:0-483 GCF_055413685.1 Bradyrhizobium sp. LeoA1Lang
CGATTCACGGTGAAGCCATGGTGATGGGCGACCTCGTGCTGCTGGAAACCGAGATCAATCCGGTCATGGCGAAGCTCATCGCAGGCGGGATCGAGATCACCGCCGTTCACAATCACCTGCTCCGGGCGAGCCCTGCGACTTTCTACATGCATGTCGGCGGTCACGGCGATCCCGTGAAGATGGCTGCTGCCATCCGCGACGCGCTGGCAGTGAGCAAAACGCCGCTGGCGTCTTCGGCAGCGGCCGCGCCGCCCGCCATCGACCTCGATACCGCACAGCTCGATCAGATCATCGGCGCCAAGGGACAGAACAATGGCGGTGTCTACGCCTTCGCCGTTCCGCGGCGCGATCCGGTCAGCGAAGCTGGGATGCAACTCGCACCGGTCGGCCCGATGGGTGTGGCACAGTCCATCAACTTCCAGCCGACGGGGGGCGGCAAGGCAGCCATCATCGGCGATTTCGTGCTGACCGGCGACGAAGCCA
>NZ_JBVAPG010000508.1:0-477 GCF_055413685.1 Bradyrhizobium sp. LeoA1Lang
TAAGCCGTAAAACCATCGCGCAGGGAAAGCCGGAATGCTTCGGTTGAACCTGTGGTCCTACCCCCGTGCTTTTTGTTGCACGGGACCCACGGGTGCAACCAGCACCCGGCTTTCCCTGCGCCCTCTGTCTGATGAGAGGGTGAAACGAACGCAAAGCTCGGGCAACTCATGCCGCGAGAACGCGAACTCACATCCTCACGCTGTTTGACAGTTGATTCGAGTCTCATTCCTCGTTGCGAGGTGCCGCTTGATGCGCCCTCTCCCCTTGTGGGAGAGGGCTGCTCCGGCGTCGGCCGCGAACTCAACTTAGGTGAGGGGTTTCTCTCCACAACCACGGTCGCTCGTGGAGATAACCCCTTGTATCTGCACGGGCATGATTTGTGCGATGGAAGCGATTTAGCGTCTTGGCCGGTGGCCACCGGCCAAGACGCGTGGCGAAGTCGCCCGTTACCCCTCCGGCCACAACCGTGGATGAGC
>NZ_JBVAPG010000509.1:0-473 GCF_055413685.1 Bradyrhizobium sp. LeoA1Lang
TCGACAACACCAGCTCGACGGTCTGGCGCTTGTATTCTTCGGTAAATGACCGACGTTGACGTTCCATTCAACACCTCCGGGCTCAATGAGCCTACTACAGGTGTCCACTCATTCGGAGGAGGTTCAAAGGTTCCCGTTATCACCGTTCGGCATCGGCATCCCATCGGTGAGCGTTGCGCTCTAGCCTAACCCAAGGGTGAGCGTTATGTCTCCAGACCTGCCCCTCTGCCCGAAGTGCCATAAGCCCTTGCACTTGCTGATCCAGCCAACTGGCGTCCGCATGGTTCGATGTGTCAAATGCGACGACGTTGATCCGATGCAACTGGCAGACATTCAGAACCTGATAGTAACCGGCATGAGGACCCCACCTAGCCATCCTTCGGCTTGCGCGCGATACAGCCTGGCATGAGCGGATCGGTGGAGGTGTAACGATGGCAAATGCCATGCTTGATGCCAGGCAGGAAGGTGACTCC
>NZ_JBVAPG010000050.1:0-52381 GCF_055413685.1 Bradyrhizobium sp. LeoA1Lang
TGATCTCCCGAAGCGACGCCGCCCACAACGCAAGCGTCTCCTCAATCGACGCTGCCTGCGTCCACGATCTTCGAATCATGGTTGCCCATGGATTCAGAAACCCACTAAAAAAACAACTGTAATGCTAAGCAGGAACGTATGTCAGCCTGACCGTGTCCTCGCCAACGAGATCGGTGGAAACAAGGCGGAGCGGCGGTCGGGGACCGGCGAAGAATGGCTTGCCGCGACCAAGCACGATGGGGTGGAAGTAGAGTCGATACTCATCGATAAGACCAAGGTCGGTTAGGCTTTGTGCTAGGTCCGGGCCGGAAACTGTAATCTCTCCAACAAGCCGAGCCTTCAGGCCACGTATCACCGCCTCGATGTTATCCTCGACAAGTGTGGCGTTGGGGCCGACTGAGTTCAACGAGCGCGACACGACCCACTTCGGTTGGCGCCGCCACGCCGCCGCGAACTCGTGATGCTCCGCATTCCACTCAGGACGGTCTTCGTCCCAATAACGCATAACCTCGTACATGCGGCGACCGTACACACTGCCGGTCAGGTCGCGCACGTGCTCTATCCAGTGACGAAAGAGTGCGGGACTTGGCGCAAATTCCTGGTGATCGACATAACCGTCCAAGGACTGGTTCATTCCGAAGACGATCTTTGCCATGCTGCCAAATCTCCATCCCAAGATCTTCACGATAGTATGAACAGAGTGATGCAGAAAGTGGAGTTGGCCGCAAACTGCGTGCCGCGTTGTCGATGCCGGTAAGATATGTGATCGGACAGAGCGGCTACATCCTGTATGCAGAAATCAATTCTGATTACACCCGCCGACCCGAGCCGGAGAACTGCTGCCCGCGCTCAAGAAGGCGGCGAACGTCTCCGCTTAAGATCGTTCGTGCAGGGCGCCGGCGCCGGCATCACGCTGCAGGTGCCCTCGCCGTCTGGCTAACGTGCGGCCCCTCCCGCTCGGCTTTTTACTTGCGATACTGCGCCGGAGGCTGCGGATTGTTCGCCGGATTGGTGTCGTGCTTGGAAAGTCGCGTGATCAGCTTGCCGCCGACAAGGGGCTGCAAGTCTGCTTCCAGCGCGTCAGCGAGCGGCTTGGCATAGACTTCATTACCGTCAACATAGAGCGTGAACGACTTGACGTATTTCGCCTGCTTTTCAGGATCCTCGATCGTCGCTTTGGTCCATGCGTAAAGCGGATAGTTTTCGGTGCCCCGCTTCTCAGCTTCAGCCACATAGTCGGCGAAGGCATCGAACTGAGACTTCATCGTCGCATGATGTCTGGCGAGGATGTCCGCCAGCGGCTTGATTGCCGGATTGTCGGGATCGCGCCGCGCCACTCCGGCAAGCTCGTCGCCGAGATAGATCCGCACCTGGAATTCCCATTGCTTGTTCATCGTTGGCTTCCCCGAGGCCGTCACGAGCTCGCCTCGTCGGCTATCTAAACAGATGTACGCTACGGACCATCGGCCAAGCTCCCGACCAATCGCCCTTGATGCGACGCCGTCCTCTCGCGGTCCAGACAAAAGTGGTTGAATACCTTCGTAGAAATCGCCAAGCGGGATGCATCTCCGCAAACACCGGTCAGCCGATCCGCATCGAAAGCTCGACGTCCCCACCGAATGGCGTGGACATGTAACCGTTCGCGGGCGAGCGAACATGCGCCAGGTAGTCAGGGCTGCAGTCGGCGTTGTCGGCGACGATGAAGGCGCCCGGCCTGAGACGGCTTTCCACCAGGCTCAGTATCTCGGGATAGAGCGCCTTGGCGCCGTCGAGCAGCAGCAGGTCGATCGTTTCGGGGAGATCGACGCTCAGCGTCTGCAAGGCATCTCCTTCTCGGATCTCCACGAGGTCGATGAGACCGCCGGCGGTCAGATTGTCGCGGGCCCGTGCGGCCTTGGACGGCTCGAACTCGCTGGAGATCAGGCGGCCACCGCCATTGTCCCGCAGCGCTGCGGCGAGATGCAGTGTCGAGATGCCGAACGAAGTCCCGAACTCGACGATCACCCGCGCGCCGCAGCCTCGCGCCAGCATGTAGAGCAACGTGCCGGTTTCTCGCGAGACCGCGAGCGGAAAATCTTTCAGGCGGCCGTAGAAGTCGCGGTAATCGGTCTTGCTTCGCATCAGGCGCGAATGCTCCTCGCTGGAGAGATCGGCCACTGCAGGATTGGCCGCGGGCGAAGCCGCATCGGCCTCTTCGAATAAGCGATCCAGCAAGGGAGCAAGCGGGATGGTGGTCAGGGTGGTCATTCAGGTCTCCGCTCTCGGATGAGCGCGTTCTTGCGCCGGATCAGAAATACGACTAATCCCTCGCATTTCCTATTCGCATTGCCAGGCCACTCCATGACCGATCGGCGAAGTACCCGGATTTCCTCACGAAAACAGCCCAAGCAGGCGCGCTCGGCGGAGCTCGTCGCCGCGATTTTGGATGCTGCTGTTCAGGTTTTGGCGAAGGAAGGCGCGCAGCGCTTCACCACGGCGCGCGTGGCCGAGAAGGCCGGAGTCAGTATCGGATCGCTGTATCAGTATTTCCCGAACAAGGCGGCGATCCTCTTCCGACTGCAGAGCGATGAATGGCGGCAGACGACCGACGTGCTGCGCGGAATCCTTGAAGACGACCGGAGACCGCCGCTCGAACGGCTGCGCACCCTGGTCCACGCCTTCATCCGCTCGGAGTGTGATGAAGCCGCGATGCGTGTGGCGCTCAATGACGCCGCCCCTCTCTATCGCGATGCGCCCGAAGCGCAGCAAGCGATGGCGTCGGGCGAGCGCATTGTCCAGGTCTTCATGCAGGAGGCGCTGCCCGAGGCATCAGAAGCAACTCGCGCGTTGGCTGGCGACCTGATCACGACGACGCTGACCGAGGTGGGCAAGCAGTTCTCGGAGACCCCTCGCTCGCCCACAGAGATCGAAGCCTATGGCGACGCCATGGCCGATATGTTCTGCGCGTACCTTAAAGATCTCGGGCACTGCTGAGATCGGCGGCAGAGCCGATCGCAACGGACCGATCAGCGCCGCGGCCAAGGATGATCGCGGCGACGAGCTCCGCCGGCTTAGTGCGCCGTCATCCAGGCGCGGGCTTCGCGCTGCGCCGCGGCGATCTCGGCTTCCGTCATCTGCTCGGCGATCTCGCGCCGCATCACCATGGCATCCGTACGGCCCTTCAGGGCGGCAAGGTTGAACCACTTGTGCGCCGCGACCAGGTTGACCACGCCGGAACGGCCGCTCGCCCAGTAGAGACCACGCTCGAACAGCACGTCCGAGATCGCGGTCGCGTCCACCGGAATGGCCGTCTCCAGATTGATATGTCCCTGAAACATTCTCGTAGCTCCCCTTTTTTGTTGTTGGCCGCTCTCCCCCGAGCGCGGCCCCCGTCCACATCTAACGCCTTACTTCCCCAACGCCGTTTGCCGGCTTGTTGAGGGAGATCATGACGGGCAAATTTGAAAAGCAGTTTAAGTATCGCGATGAACGGGGTGTAAACGCGGGGGGCGCGGCGAGTTCCCGAAATCCGAGAAGTGCCTGCAGCACAATGGTTTATGCGCAATGGTGAAGTCTGGTTTACCCTGGCGGTTGGCGGAACGATAACCATCGCGCGCAAACGCCAACTGGACGCGGCAGCACCGCCGCCCGCCATACGGCAGCGGAAGCCAACCGGTCGTCATGTGGGAGAGATCAGGCAATAAAAAAGCCGGCACCAAACGGCCGGCTATTGGAACGAGGGCGTCGGCGAACACGTCAGGATCAGATCTCACGATGGGCCTTGGGCCCTGTGAAATTGCGGAGCCGAATAGAGGTCCGCACCGAACGAAGAAACCTGTTTCTTCTGCCGGATCGACTTCGAAGGGCAAGCCCTTCTTATAAGGCGATCCAGCCGTTTGACCTGATGTCTCGCCGACACCCTCTTTCGTCAACCGGATCCGCCTGAGTGGATTGCTCCAAGGAAGCAGATCGTCCGAAGGTCCGGGTGACGGGCCGGCGTCAATCCGCCGGCATCCTCTCTCGGGCGAGAGTTACTTCTTCTTCTTCGCGACCTTCTTGGTCTTCTTCGCAGTCTTCTTCACTGCGCTCTTCGCCTTCTTCGCCTTCTTAGCTTTCTTCGCCATGTTGCCCTCCAATATCGTGAGATGGCTATACTTCGCTGCGTGCACTCGGGAATCGAGATGCACTGCATCCCGAATACACCAACACATCGAAAAAAACAGCGTCCAGCTTAAGGAAGTGTTGATGTTACGAGGCGCGAGAAGTATGCGCGCGCCAAGCGCAAGCGCGACGTTGCGCTGACGCGGTGATGCAGGAAATGCAGAGTCGATCGACATCGACACTCATCGCGAATGCAGAAAGTGCCTGTGCCACAGGCATTTCTTGAATTCTCGTTTCTTCGCGCATGATGCGACGGAGATGTCGGCGCAACTCACGAGGCCTGCCGAGAAGGCGTTGCGCAGGCGTTGAGACGCCAATTCCGGCTACAAAAAAAATTTCGTGGGTAAGCCGTATCGGCGGCATCTCCGCCCGCCGAAACGGCCTTTTCGGACGAATCTCGGCCGACCGATTCGGTGGAGGGACGATCCCGACGCGGTGATTGAAGGCGTGAGAAGCGAGCCGCGGACGCCTTCGCGCATCGCACAGAGCGCCTGCTGCGATGCCGTTCGCGTCCGCGAGCGATGCGTTCAGAGGCCGAGCTTCGACTTCAGGAGATCGTTCACAGCCTGCGGGTTGGCCTTGCCGCCAGACGACTTCATCACCTGTCCGACGAACCAGCCGATCATCTGCGGCTTCGCTTTCGCCTGCGCCACCTTGTCCGGATTGGCGGCGACGATGTCGTCGACCACCTTCTCGATCGCGCCGAGGTCAGTGACCTGCTTCATGCCGCGCGCTTCGACGAGCGCACGGGGATCGCCGCCTTCCTGCCAGACGATCTCGAACAGGTCCTTGGCGATCTTGCCGGAAATCGTCCCCTCGCCGATCAGGTCGATGATCGCGGCAAGCTGCTCGGAGGAGACGGGCGAGCCCGTAATATCCCGGCCTTCCTTGTTGAGGCGCCCGAACAGTTCGTTGATCACCCAGTTGGCCGCGAGCTTGCCGTCGCGCGCACGGTCGGCGAGGCGGGCAAGCACCGTCTCATAGAACTCCGCGCTCTCGCGCTCGGCGACCAGCACGCCGGCGTCATAGGGCGACAGCGCGAAGTCGGAGATGAAGCGCGCCTTTTTCTGATCGGGCAGCTCGGGCAGCTCGGTCTTCAGCTCGTCGACGAACGCCTGGCTGAACTCCAGCGGCAACAGGTCGGGATCGGGAAAATAACGATAGTCGTGCGCCTCTTCCTTGGAGCGCATCGAGCGCGTTTCGCCCTTGCCCGGATCGAATAGCCGCGTCTCCTGGTCGATGCTGCCGCCGTCCTCGAGGATCTCGATCTGGCGCCGCGCCTCATACTCGATCGCCTGGCCGATGAAGTTGATCGAGTTCATGTTCTTGATCTCGCAGCGGGTGCCGAGCGGGCCGCCCGGCTTGCGCACGGAGACGTTGACGTCGGCGCGCAAGCTTCCCTTCTCCATGTCGCCGTCGCAGGTGCCGAGATAGCGCAGGATCGAGCGCAGCTTGGCGACGTAAGCCTTGGCCTGCTCGGCATCTCGGATGTCGGGCTTGGAGACGATCTCCATCAGCGCGACGCCGGAGCGATTGAGGTCGACATAGGACATCGTCGGCGACTGGTCGTGCAGCGACTTGCCGGCGTCCTGCTCCAGATGCAGCCGCTCGATGCCGACGGTGACGCTGCGGCCGCCTTCGAGCTCGACCAGCACCTCGCCCTCGCCCACGATCGGCGACTTGTACTGGCTGATCTGGTAGCCCTGCGGCAGGTCGGGATAGAAATAATTCTTGCGGTCGAACACCGAGCGCAGGTTGATCCTGGCATTCAGCCCGAGCCCGGTGCGCACTGCCTGCCGCACGCATTCCCCGTTGATCACGGGCAGCATGCCCGGCATCGCCGCGTCCACCAGCGAGACATGGCTGTTCGGCTCGCCGCCGAACGCGGTCGAGGCGCCCGAGAACAGCTTTGAATTGGAGACGACCTGGGCATGGATCTCCATGCCGATCACCATCTCCCAGTCGCCGGTCGCGCCCTTGATGAGCTTGTGTGATGTGACAGGTGCGTTCATTGGTCTCGGTTTCCGGACAATTGATATCTGGGACGGCTTTGGGCTTCGCGCAACGGACCGCGGCAGTCAAGCCGGAGAGCATGATCCGGAAAAGATCATGCTCAAACAAAGGGATTCGGGTGGTCAAAGCCCGCGTCGAAACGCCTGGTAGGACTTGCTCAGGCGGAGTGCGTCGGCCCCGCCCGCGATCAAGAGGTCGACCTGTTCCGGCGGCAGCGCGAACCGCGTCGGGATCGCGTTCAGGATGCCGGCGCGCTCTTCGCCCAACTGATCGAAGCCGAGCCGCTCGACATAGATGTGGACGTCACCGCATTGCCAGTTGCCGCCGACGCCAAGGCGGGCGCGATCGGCCGCCGACAGTCCGCACCGCCACCGCTTCAGCTTGCCCGACCATTCGGTGGCAAGCCCCGAGAATGCCGCGTAGCTCGAGCGCACGCTGGCATCGATGGCGGTGTCGGCCGCCGCCGCAACCAGCTCCGCCCCGCTCGGGCCTTCGAGGCGCTGCGCGAAATCGCCGGATATGCCGCGCCCGGCATCGACCACCATGAACAGGATCCGCTGGAGCTTCACCGCCTGCCGCTCCGTCAACGGCTGGTACGGCCGCTCCGCTGCCAACAGCCCGATGGTGAGACCGGACAGGCCAAAATTGTCGACGAGCCCGCCGTCCAGCAGCTTCACGTAGCGCATGGAGCCGTCGCGGTAGCGCGCATTGGCCTCGGCGAACGAGCGCAGCAATGGCTGCGCGTTCGGGTCGCGCCGCACGCGTTCGAGCCAGGCCGGCAGCGGCTTCGAGCAGCCGCCGGGATAGGTCTCCAACACGATCGGCGCGAACGCGAGCGGCACCGCGGCCGATGCGGCAACCGCTTCGGACACACGGTAGGAGCGGATGTCGCTGCACAGTGCGTCAAAGGAGGTCTTTCCGAACACGAACGGCGTGCGGTTATAGATGTCGGAGGCGTTGATCCAGACCTTTGGCCGCCGGTCCTCGCGCAGCGCATCGAACCGCGCGCCGTCGAACAGGTTCTGGTCCAGCCACTCGGTGAGCTGGCTGTTGTTGACGCCACCGGCGAGCGCACGGCCGATATTGCCGAGCGAGACATTGGTCCTCAGCCCCTCCTCCGCATTCCGCAACAGGAAGCGTTCGCGGAAATCGTCGAGCGCGGCGCGCTTCTTCAGACCGAAATAGGCGGCGGTGATCGAGCCGCCGGACACGCCGGAGACGAAGTCGACACGATCGAGCAGGGTCTTCGCTTGGTTAGAACCGCCGTGAGAGCGATCGAGCTCCTTGAGCACGCCGAACGAGAAGGCCGCCGCGCGCGTGCCGCCGCCCGAGAAGGACAGCGCGACCAGCACGTCGTCGTCATAGCTTGGGATGTCGCGCCCGAGATTGCTGTCGGCGAGCGCATTGGCAAGCGGCACGTTGCTCGGCAGGTTGTAGACGGTTGCGCATCCGGCAAGCGCCACCGCAAAACTGGCCGCCAGTATCGTCGACAGCCACGCCCCTATGCCCGATCTACGCACAAACACCCTCTTGCCGCGCCCCCGCCACGCTTCCCTATCGCGGGCAATCTGGGCGCCCGCGTGGCGCGCAAAGACAGGGCCAATGTCCATCCGGGCGAATTGAATTGCGGTCAAGTAAAGAAACCGCGTCAAAATGAACCACGAAAGCCTTCACAACTTGGAGAGGTTAGAGCGTTTTCGAGCGAAGTGGACACCGGTTCGCGTAGCAATCAAGTTTACGCAGATTGCGTAGACTTATCTGCGCAGAAAACGCGTCAAACAACAATCTAGAGCAGCGCAGAGACGATCCGCTCCCACTCGGCATCGAGGGCATCCTTGGCCACCGGTTGGCCCGCCCGGCGGTACCAGTAGCCGGCATTGCCGACATCGCCCTCGACGCGATGTAGATAGGCGTGCACCCAGGCGGCCTCGGCGGTGCTTTCGTCCTGCACGATGCGGTGCGCCTTGTCCCAATTGCCTTTCGCCGCCCACCACAGCGCCGCCAGCGGCGGCGACAGCGAAGGCTCCGGCGCGGCGTCGTTGAGGCTGGTGCGGAAATCGGCCATCTCACCACCACCTCGGCGGCGTAGAGCGTCCGGCCGCCTGCTCGATCACTTCGCCGAGCGAGAACAGCGTCTCTTCATCGAAGGCGCGCCCGATCAGTTGCAGCCCGAGCGGCAAGCCCTGCGCATCCTTGCCGGCGGGGACCGCGATGCCGGGCAGGCCTGCCATGTTCACGGTCACCGTGAAGATGTCGTTGAGATACATCTCGACCGGGTCAGTGCCGCCCTTCTCGCCGACGCCGAACGCCGCCGACGGCGTTGCCGGCGTCAAGATCGCGTTCACGCCCTTGACGAAGCAGTCCTCGAAGTCGTTCTTGATCAGCGTGCGCACCTTCTGCGCGCGCAGGTAATAGGCGTCGTAATAGCCGGCCGAGAGCACATAGGTGCCGATCATGACGCGGCGCCGTACCTCATCGCCAAACCCTTCGGCGCGGGTGCTTTCATACATCTCGCCGATGCTGCGGCCGGGCACGCGCAGGCCGTAGCGAACACCGTCGTAGCGCGCCAGGTTCGACGAGGCTTCCGCCGGCGCCACGATATAGTACGCCGGCAGTGCGTATTTGGTGTGCGGCAGCGACACCTCGACCAGCTCGGCGCCGGCGGCCTTCAGCCATGCCGCACCGTCACTCCAGAGCTTCTCGATCTCCGCCGGCATGCCGTCGAGACGGTACTCCTTGGGGATACCGATCTTCATCCCCTTCACCGACTTGCCGATCGCAGCCTCGTAATCGGGCACGCCAATGTTGACCGAGGTGGTGTCCTTCGGATCATGCCCCGCCATCGAGCGCATCAGGATCGCGGAATCGCGCACCGTGCGCGCGATCGGGCCGGCCTGGTCGAGCGAGGACGCGAATGCGACGATGCCCCAGCGCGAGCAGCGGCCATAGGTCGGCTTCACGCCGACGGTTGCGGTGAACGCGGCCGGCTGGCGGATCGAGCCGCCGGTGTCGGTCGCGGTCGCGCCCATGCAGAGCAATGCGGCGACGGCGGACGCCGAGCCGCCGGAGGAGCCGCCCGGCACCAGATGCGTGTTGGAGCCCTCGCGCCGCCACGGATTGACCACCGGGCCGAAGCACGAGGTCTCGTTCGACGAGCCCATCGCGAACTCGTCATTGTTGAGCTTGCCGAGCAGGATCGCGCCGTCGCGCCAGAGCTGCGAGGTCACGGTCGATTCGTAAGGCGGCACGAAATTGCCGAGGATCTTCGAGCACGCCGTGGTGCGGATATCGCGCGTCGCGAACAGGTCCTTGATGCCGAGCGGGATGCCGGCGAGCGGACCGCCATCGCCCTTGCCGATCTGCTCGTCGGCGGCTTTGGCCATCTCGCGTGCGCGGTCGGGCGTCTCCAGCACATAGGCGTTGAGCACGCGCGCCGCTTCGATCGCGGCAAGATGCGCGTCGGTGAGCTCGCGTGCGGTGAAGGATTTGCTCGCCAGGCCCTCGCGGGCCTCGGCGATCGTCAGCGATGTCAAATCGGTCATCTATTTATTGATCGGGCTGCAGAAGAACGGAGACAGGGTCTTGTCGTCGGCGGGGTCGTCCTTTTTGGCGCGCGCCTTGTCGGCGGCCTCGAGCTGATCCAGCACGGTTTGCATCACCGCATTCGGATCGGCGGCCTTGCCCTGCCGCTCCATCACGTCGAGATAGTTCATGTAGGCCTGATAGGCTTTTTCATCGTCGCAGAGCAGACACATCGGACTTCCCGCAAAACAACAGAGAGAGGAGCTTACTCGACGACCTTCGGCACCAGGAAGAAGTGATTCTCGGTGGCCGGCGCATTGCGGACGATATCATCCGCAATCTCGCCGTCATTGACCACGTCGGCACGCTTCTTCATCTCCATCGGAGTGACCGAGGTCATCGGTTCGACGCCCTCGACATTCACCTCCGAAAGCTGCTCGACGAAGGCGAGCATCGCGTTCAGCTCGCCCTGCAGATGGGGAACTTCAGCCTCGGAGACCGCGATCCGCGCAAGCTGCGCGATGCGGCGGACGGTCGTGGCGTCGACTGACATTATATATGGCCTTTGGGCAGCAACATCAGCCCGCCGTATAGCAGACGCCGGTTTTGCGCCGCAACCCGCAGGGAACGTAGCCGTCTCTCCAATGAGAGAGCCCCGTAGCCCGGGTGGAGCGTCAGCGTAACCCGGGGCCGCCCGTAAATATTGATGCAGGTGTCCCGGGTTGCGCGTTCCGCTCCACCCGGGCTACGAAGCAAGCGATGTGGCGCTAGCGGGCCAATTTGCCCATCCGCGCCAGTGCCTCGCCGGCCAGCGTCCGGGTCAGCTCGGCCGCCGGCATTTCGCGGCCCAATGGCAGCGCCTGCCCGGCCCACATATTGGTGAAATCGACCCTGCCGAGTTTTTCGGCAGCCATCTTCAACGGCGCCAGCGCGGTTGCGGCATGCGGAAAGGCCGGCGCATCCGGCGAGATTGGCCCGATCTCTGACATCACGCGGTTGGCGACCCCGCGCGCCGGCCGCCCCGTCATCACATTGGTGATCACGGTGGAATCGTCTCTCGCCTGCGCCAGCGTGGCACGCGCCGCCGGGCCCACCCTGGATTCCGGGCAGCGCAGATAGGCACTGCCGATCTGCACGCCCGAGGCGCCCAGCGCGAACGCCGCCGCGATCCCGCGTCCGTCCGCGATGCCGCCGGCCGCGATCACCGGCACCTTCACCGCATCGACCACCTGCGGCACCAGCGCGAAGATGCCGGGCTGCTCGGCAATATTGTCGGTCAGGAACATGCCGCGATGGCCGCCCGCCTCCGCGCCTTGCGCGATGATGACATCGGCGCCGTGCTCCTCGAGCCAGACCGCTTCCTTCACGATCGTCGCCGACGACATCACGATCGCGCCCGCTTCCTTGACGCGCCTGAGCAGCCGCTCCTCCGGCAGACCAAAATGGAAGCTGACGACTTCCAATTTCAATTCCTCGACCATCTCGCACATCGCATCATCGAACGGCGCGCGATTGGCGGCGTTGACGGGCGCCGCGGAATCCAGCCCAAGCTCCTTGTAGTACGCCGCAAGCCGCGCCTTCCAACGCGCCTCGTGCTGCGGATCCGGATCGTCCGGCTGGTGGCAGAAGAAGTTCATGTTGATCGGCGCGGAGACACGCTGGCGGATGATGTTGACCTGCTCGCGCGCCTTCTCCGCCGTGAGCATCGCGCAGGGCAATGAGCCGAGCGCGCCGCCTTGCGCGGCTGCGATCACGAGATCTGCATCCATCACGCCGGCCATCGGCGCCAGTACGATCGGAAACTCGGTCTTGAACAAATCGATAATTCGGCAGTCCGGCCACATGATTCAACTCTCTCGTTGGCTCGTTGCTAGTAACCTTCTCCCACAACGGGAAAAGACGAGATGCGCCGAATGAGGGGTTCTCTCCACGGGCGCACGTGTTCGTGGAGAGAACCCCTCACCCAAGCGAATTCGGTCGCAGCCGCCAGAGATGCCCTCTCCCACAAGGGGCGAGGGCGCATCAACCGGCAGCATCGAGCCACGATCAATTCAGCGCGAAAGCGTTTATTGCCCGAAAACCCCCATCTCGACAGTCAGATTAGGCAGCGCTACCATTCTCTCGAAATGAATACTTGAGAACGCTGCCATCTCAATAATGAAACGCAGGCTGCGATCATGGAACTCACCGACCTCCAGACCTTTGCAACTGTCGCCCGTCTCGGCGGCATCACCCGCGCCGCCGATGAGCTGCACACCGTGCAGTCCAACGTCACCCAGAGGATCAAGGCGCTCGAAGCCGAGATCGGCACCGCGCTGTTCGAGCGGCACAGCCGCGGCATGACGCTGACCGGCGCGGGGCGACGGCTGCTCCCGTATGCGCAACGAATGGCCGCGCTCTCACGCGAAGCGATGCTCGCCGCGCGCGATGATGGCGAGCCGAAGGGACCGCTGGCGATCGGCTCCATGGAGACGACAGCCGCCGTCCGCCTGCCCGTGCTGCTTGCCGAATTCCATCGCCGCTTCCCCGCGGTGCGACTGACCCTGAAGACCGCGACCACGACCGATCTCGTCACTGCCGTGCTTGATGGCACGCTGGACGGCGCCTTCGTGGCCGGTCCGATCGATCACGCCGAGCTCACCTCCACCCTCGCCTTCCGCGAAGAACTGGTGCTGGTCACCGCGCGCCGCTGGGCCAACCTCGCCGCCTTGCGTGCGGGCACGTCGGAATCCGGACCGACCGCGCTGGTGTTCCGCACCGGCTGCACCTATCGGCAGCGGCTCGAGCAGATCTTCACCGACTTGGGCTGGCCGTCGGCCGCACGCTTCGAGCTCGGCACGCTCGACGGCATGGTCGGCTGCGTCGCCGCCGACATGGGCGTGACGCTGTTGCCGCGCGTCGTCGTCGAGCGCAACGCGTTGCATGCCAGCGTCAGCATCCACGCGCTCGATCCATCCTATGCGCGCGCCGAAACGATCTTCATCCAGCGCCGCAGCGCCCATCAATATAGCGCTCTGCAGAGTTTTGCCGCCTGTCTCGACAAGGACGATCAGGTCATCGCGGCCTGACCGCTCGTTCCGCTCCGCGAAATCCGGAAAGCCTTATTTCTGTGACGGAGCCATCACAGGTTTCGCGCGTGCGGGCACCCGTATGGTGCGGGCCCGCCATCAAAAATTTTTGGATCGTGCCCCGCGTCTACGTTAGTATGTGGCGCTTTCTACCAACAACCATAACGTCAACATCTGGGAGGGACTGCGATGCGCACCGCATTCGTGTTGTGCTGTTCTGTTGCTTTGTTGGTTACGGTCGGAACGGCAAGCGCACAAGACTGGACCAAGTCGAAATGGGGGCCGAACGACGAGATCGGCGCCGCCAACTACATGACGCCAGAACTCGTCGTCAAAGCCGCATCATTGGTGAAGACCGGCAAGACCTACGCGCTCGGCATTCCCGTCGATACCAAGACGCCGGCCTATCCGCCGCGCAGCTTCAAGATCACCATCGTTCAGCCCGGACAGGCCGGCAGCTCCGGCATCGGTCCGAACAAGGCGACCTACAATGACGATATCATCGATACCTGGGTCGGCATCGGCAGCCAGCTCGACGGGCTCGGCCATCTCGGCATCGAGCACGTCTACTACAACGGCAACAAGCTCGCCGATTTTGCCGATCCTACGGGCTTGAAGAAGCTCGGCATCGAGAAGGTGCCGCCGATGGTCGCCCGCGGCGTGCTGCTCGACATGGCCGCCTATTACAACACCGACGTGGTCAAGGAGGGCACCGCCTTCAACGTCAAGGAGATCGAGGAAGTCGCGAAGAAACAGGGCGTCGAGATCCGCCAGGGCGACGTCGTGATCTTCCACACCGGCTGGCTTAGCCTGATCGGCAAGGACGACAAGCGCTATTCCGCGGGCGAACCCGGCCTCGGGGTCGAGGGCGCCAATTATCTCACCGGCAAGGGCGTGGTGGCCGTCGGTGCCGACACCTGGGCCGTCGAGACCATCCCGTTCGAAAGCCCCAACGTGTTCGAGGTGCACCAGATCCTGCTTGCCAAGAACGGCACCTACATCCTGGAGAACATGGACACCGCCGAGCTCGCCAAGGACAAGGGGTATGAGTTCCTGTTCGTGCTCGGTCAGCCGCGCTGGCGCGGCGGCGTACAGAGCATGATCAACCCCATCGCGATCCGCTGACATCAGCCGCGAACGCGCTTCCACCTCTCTCCGCTGGGGAGAGGTGGCCCCGTAGCCCGGGTGGAGCGGAGCGCAACCCGGGGGCATTTGCGTCAGCGTCGGCGAGCGTTCCCGGGTTACGCTGCGCTTCACCCGGGCTACCGATCTTCGCCTTCCCGCTGGGGGGAGGTGAAGGGCGGCTTTGCCTCCGCAGGGCACCACGTGTTAATCGCATCCTCATGCCCGCCCCTGTCCTCCCCCTGATCGAAGCTGTCGCGCACTGGCCTGAACGTGGCGCGTTGATCGGGCTCGATCTTGGAACGAAGACCATCGGCGTCGCCGTCTCCGATCCCGATCGCCGGCTGGCTACTGGCGTCGAGACCATCCAGCGCAAGGCGTTCAAGGCCGACGCGGCACGGTTGATGGCGATCGCCGGCGAGCGCAACGCGGTCGGCTTCGTGCTTGGGCTTCCCATCAACATGGACGGCAGCGAGGGGCCGCGGGCGCAATCGACCCGCGCCTTTGCCCGCAACCTCTCCAACCTGACCACGCTCGCGATCGGGCTCTGGGATGAACGGCTCTCGACGGCGGCGGTCGAACGCGAATTGATCGGCATGGATGTCAGCCGCGCCAGGCGCGCTGAAGTGATCGACGAGCACGCCGCGATCTTCATCCTGCAGGGCGCGCTGGATCGGCTGGCAAAATTGCGGGGCGAGCGCTGAAGCATGGCCGTCGTCATCGCGGCGCTGTTGCCGACATTCCTCTTGATCGTGCTCGGCTTCATCCTGAAGCGGACGCTACTCAAGCCGGAGACGCAATGGCACGGCCTGGAACGGCTGACCTATTACGTGCTGTTCCCGGTGCTTTTGATCCAGACGCTGGTGAAGGCCGACCTGACAAAGGTGCCGATCGGCGGCGTCGGTGGCGCGCTGTTCCTCTCGGCGCTGGCGATGTCGCTACTGTGCCTCGCACTTCGCCCGCTGCTAGCACGCAGCGGCGTCGACGGCCCCGCCTTCACCTCGGTGTTCCAGGGCGCCACCCGCTGGCAGACCTATGTTGCGCTCGCGGTGTCAGGCAGCCTCTACGGCGAGATCGGGCTCGCCCTCGCCTCCGTCGCGATGGTCGCGATCATCCCGCTGGTCAATGTGTTCAGCGTCTCCGTGCTCGCACACTACGCCGCGCCGCAAAAGCAATCGGCCGGCACCATCGTCATGACGGTGGTGAAAAACCCGCTGATCTGGGCCTGCGTCGTCGGGCTCCTCTTGAACGTGACCCACTTCCCGCTGCCAAAGCTCTGGCACGACGTCGCCGACGCGCTCGGCCGTTCCTCGCTTGCGATCGGCCTGCTCGTCACCGGCGCCGGCCTGCACCTCGAAGGCATGTTCCGTCCGAGCCTCGCCGCCAGCGTCACGGTGTTTCTGAAGCTGATCGCCATGCCCACGATCGCCGTGGCGCTCGGCCTCGCGTTCGGCCTTTCCGGCCCGAGCCTCGTGATCGTCGCCGTCGGCTCGGCGGTACCCACTTCCTCTTCGGCCTATGTGCTCGCCCGCCAGATGGGCGGCGACGCACCGCTGCTGGCGCAGATCATCACGCTGCAGACGATATTGGCGGCGATCACAATGCCCGTTATCATCGCGCTCGCGGCAAGCGGGCTTTAGATATAAGGCCCTATCAGGAAGAAGTAGACGGTGTTCATGGCTGAATGAAGCACCACCGTCAGCCAGGTTGAATTGCTGCGCCAACGAAGGTGGCCAAGCACAAGGCCCACGACGAAGATCTCCAGCCGTCCAAACCAATCATATTGAGTGTGGTACACGGCCCATACCGCGGAGGTCAGCACGATGGCCCCGATCGGACCAAGAAACGATTGCGACCAGCCACGGAACATGAAGCCGCGGAAGACAAACTCTTCGAGTATCGGCCCTGCAATGCAGCTGCCGATCAGCAAGGCGAGCAAACCGCTCGCGTCTCCGACGACGAGAAGCGGAGCAGCCGTAGGGTCTTGTGGGACGTCTTGGCCAACAGCATATGCGACGAAACTTTCGGCTACTAAGACCATCGTCACAATGGCCACGCCGCGCCACAGTTCGTCCGCACTCGGCCACTTCAACGCAAGATATTCCGCGAAATCTCTGCGGATCATTCGGATCGCAATCCACAACACGGCGACGGTAGCCGGAGCTGCCGCGATTGTGCCGGCGCCTTGCCAGCGCCCCTGCATCCACACCGCCTCAAATTGAGCTGGCGATAAGCCCGTCGTCCCCCCGTCCGTGGCCAGCATGATGCTGATGGTTAATTGCCCTGCCAGAACGAACACGCCGGCAGCGATCAGACTGACGAACGTCGTCTCCATGAAGTCCCACGTTCGCGGCGAGACCGAGGCCGGCGATTTGGCATTTTCGAAGTCCGACATATCGATTTTTTCCGCGACAACGTCGCAGCGTGGGCTAAGCCTCTACCTAGCATGCCCGGCGATCATCCTGCCAGTAGGGTGCGAGCAGCTACGACTGCCCCGTCAGCCACAACGTCTGCAGCGTCGCCGCCAGATTGTTCAGCCCGTGCAGCACGATGGTGAGCCAGGTCGAATCAAAACGGTAGCGCAGATAGCCGAACACGAGCCCGATCGAAAACACCTCGCTCAGGAAGAACCAGTCATATTGCAGATGCAGCACCGTCCAGACGAGCGACGACAGCAGGATCGCGCCTCCAGGCCGCAGGGCCGTTTCGGACCAGCCGCGATAGAGGAAGCCGCGGGCGAAAAGCTCCTCTGATACCGGCGCGGCAATACAAAACGCGATGACGAGCAGCCAAAGCGCGCCTTCGGCCTGCGCCGACTTCAACACCTCGCCCATGAAGCCCGGCGAGGATTCCCGGCCGACCACGCGCGAGACCAACTCCCACACGCCAGCCAATAACGCCAGCGCGGCCACGCCGATGGCGAAGTTCTTCCAGGAGGTCCAGTGCAGCGCGAGGTAATCGGCGAACGAAATCCGGGTCGGACGGATCGCGATCCAGAGCGCCAGCAGCGCCCCTGGCAGTCCCGTGGTGACCGAGAGCGCAATCGTCCATCCACCGCCCAGAACTTGGATGGCGGACGCGATATCGGGCGCCTCCCGTTTCAGCATGAAATAGATGACGACGGCGAGCTGCCCGAGAAACAAGCCGCCGAACACGAACAATCCCCAGAGCGTCGTACCCCAGAATTTCCACACCCGCGGCGGCAGCGGCGGTGGAGCGGTGGCGGGCGGCGGATTTTCGGAACTGAGGACATCCATCAGCTAGCTCTCGATCGAGGTGGCACGAGAGGCGTGGATGCCCGGGTCAAGCCCGGGCATGACGAGATGTGCGGCATTCAATGCGGCAGCGCCCGCTCCAGCAGCGCGCGCATATCGCTCTCGGCAAGCTCCACCGCGCCGTACATGCCGGCGTGCGTGGTGGCGAGCCGCGTCGCCGCGAACAGTTCGGCGTGACGCGGCATCACGCCATTGAGCGCGGCGCTCGCGGCCAGCAACGCCAGCTTTTCGACAGCGAGCCGCGCAACGCGCTCGCTGTCGGGTCTGCGGAACGCCTTGCCGATGAAAGCCACCGCCTCGCCCGCACCTGATAGCCCGTGGGTCTCCGCGGCCAATTCCTGCAGGATGGCCGCTGCAGCGTCGGCCTCGCGCGAGAGCGCGCGCAGCACGTCAAGGCACATCACATTGCCCGAGCCTTCCCAGATCGCATTGACCGGCGCCTCCCGGTAATGCCGCGCCAGGATGCCCTCCTCGACATAGCCGTTGCCGCCGAGACACTCCATCGCCTCGTAGAGGAAGCCGGGTGCGCTTTTGCAGGTCCAGTATTTGATCGCGGGCGTGAGCAGCCGCATATAGGCCGCCTCCTTGGCGTCATCGGGCGTGCGGTCGAACGCGCGGCATAGGCGCATCACCAGCGCGATCGAAGCCTCGACATGCAGCGCCATGTCCGACAGCACCGCCTGCATCAGCGGCTGATCGGCGAGATGCTTCTGGAACACGCTGCGATGGCGCGCGTGATGCAGCGCATGCGCAAGCCCCGAGCGCATCAGCCCGGCGGAGGCGATCGCGCAATCCTGCCGGGTCAGTTGCACCATCTGGATGATGGTACGGATACCCTTGCCCTCCTCGCCGATCCGCTCGGCATAGGCGCCGTGGAATTCCACCTCCGACGACGCATTGGAGCGATTGCCGAGCTTGTCCTTCAGGCGCTGGAAGTGGATGGCATTGACCGATCCGTCAGGCGCAAAGCGCGGCATGAAGAAGCAGCTCAGGCCCTCCTCGGCCTGCGCCAGCACCAGGAACGCGTCGCACATCGGCGCCGACATGAACCATTTGTGCCCGGTGATGCGATACGCATCGCCATCGCGCGCCGCGCGCGTTATGTTGGCGCGCACGTCGGTGCCGCCCTGCTTCTCGGTCATGCCCATGCCGAGCGTCATGCCGCGCTTCTCCCACCAGGGCATGAAGCTCGGATCATAGGAGCGCGTGGCGATCACCGGCATCGTCCTCGCCAGGAGATCCGGCTGCGAGGCCAGCGGGGCGACGGCGGCGCGGGTCATCGTGATCGGGCAGAGATGCCCGGTCTCGACCTGCGCGGCGATATAGAATTTCGCTGCGCGCACCACCTCCGCCGCCCCGCCCGCGGGCTTGCCGTCCGTGGTCCAGGTCGAGTTGTGCACGCCGGCATGCGCGCTGTGCGCCATCAGTTCGTGATAGGCCGGATGAAACTCGACCACATCGCGCCGGTTGCCGCGGGAGTCGAAGGTGCGCAGTTTCGGCGTATTCTCATTGGCGATGCGGCCCCGCTCCGCCATCGCAGACGAGCCCCAATGCTTGCCGAATTGTGCCAGCTCGCCCTGCGCCGAGCCGCCGCCATTGGCGGCCACCGCCGCCACCAGCGGCTTGTCGAGTGTGAACAGATCGACGTCCTCGAACGGTGGCGACTGGTTGAAGACCTCGTGGGTCGAGAAGGTGGGCTGGGTCATGGCGCTTCCTGAAAGCCGGAACTAAAGCATGATCCGGAAAAGTGGACACCGGTTTTCCGAAAAGATCATGCTCAAACAAGGAGCTAAAGCGGGATGACGATTCGAAGAAAAGTCATCACGCTTTAGCGGCGCGGCGGAATCGGGAAATCATAGGCCTGACCACCCGCGCCGGGCAGCGAAAAATGCCACCACTCCTTGGAATAGTTGACAAAGCCCTGTCGCGCCATCGCTGCGACGAGCATCCTGCGCCACCGCCGCTGCGCCTGATTGATCGAGGGTGCGGCGGTATGCGCCTTGACGTCGGAGCAGTCATAGCCCGTGCCCATGTCGACGCTGCCTTCCGGGGCCCGCTTTTCTGCTGAGGCCGTGCAGTCGGCATAATCTCTTGCGGGATCGAACTTGCCGGAATTGTCGGCGGCAAGATCGACCAGCGTCAGGTCGAGCGCGGCCCCGGTCGAATGGCCGGAGCGGGTGGCGATGTAGCCGAGCCGGAACAGATCGACCTTCCTGAACGCCGGATTGTAGCGCTTGCCGGCGGCCGTCTCCTTGCCATCCCTGGACCACGCAACCATGTCGGCGACCGCCCGCGCCGGCCGATAGCAATCGAACATCTTCAGCGACAGCTTTTGTCCCGCGAGTTCCCGCTGCACGGCCTTCAGCCTGAGCCCGACGTCGCGCTTCACCACGCACTCGCGCGCGCCGTAGCCCCTGAGCGGCCGGCCGACAAAATTGTTCGAGCCGGCATAGCGGATGTCCTGGATGATCGTCGGATCGATGTCGCGCAGGAACACGAAGCCGCCGGGCAATTGCTGCGCGCGGGCTACCGAAACCGAGGTGGCCGCCACGAGCGCAATCACAACAATTTTCACGATTGTCGCCCCATCGTCATGGCCGGGCTTGCCCGTCTTCGCTATCGCTTCGCCGTGCTTACACCAGAGTGCCCGGCGAAGCCTCGGCGTAGCCGGGTCCCGGCCATCCACGTCTTGTTCCGGAAGATGGAGCAAAGCAAGACGTGGATGCCCGGGACAAGCCCGGGCATGACGGCGAAAGATGCAGCGGCATCTAGCCGGGGATAACTCATCCGCCCCCTATTCCCGCTTGCCCCGCCGGCCATCCCCGCCTATAGCTCTGGCTTTAATGACCCCATCATTGAAATCGACCTTTGTCCTCGGTCACCGGCACTTGCTGGGCATCGAGGGGCTTTCCGCTGCCGACATCACCGGGCTGCTCGACCTGTCCGAGGAATATGTCGAGCTCAACCGCCAGGTGGACAAGAAACGCGCATCCTTGCGCGGCCGCACCCAGGTCAACCTGTTCTTCGAGGCTTCGACCCGCACGCAATCCTCCTTCGAGATCGCGGGAAAAAGGCTGGGCGCCGACGTCATGAACATGTCGGTGTCCTCGTCCTCGATGCGCAAGGGCGAGACCTTGATGGACACCGCAGTGACGCTGAACGCGATGCATCCGGACATCCTGGTGGTGCGCCACCACGCCTCCGGCGCCGTGGAACTGCTGGCGCGCAAAGTTGACGGTTCCGTGATCAATGCCGGCGACGGCGCGCACGAGCATCCGACCCAGGCCCTGCTCGACGCGCTGACGATCCGCCGCAACAAGGGCCGGATCGAGGGGCTCGTGATCGCGATCTGCGGCGATGTCATGCATTCCCGCGTCGCGCGTTCCAACATCCTCCTGCTCAACACGATGGGCGCCCGCGTCCGCGTGGTCGCGCCCTCGACGCTTCTGCCGCGCGGCATCGAGCGGATGGGGGTCGAAGTGGCCCGTGACATGCGCGAGGGGCTTGACGGTGCCGACATCGTGATGATGCTGCGCCTGCAGCGCGAGCGCATGAACGGCTCCTTCGTGCCGTCGTCGGGCGAATATTTCCAGTATTTCGGCCTCGACCAGAAGAAGCTGTCCTACGCCAAACCAGATGCGCTGGTGATGCATCCGGGGCCGATGAACCGCGGCGTCGAAATCGACTCGGCCGTGGCCGACGGCGCGCAGTCGGTCATCCGCGAACAAGTCGAAATGGGAGTGGCAGTGCGCATGGCGGTGCTCGAAGCGCTCGCCCGCAACCTGCCGAACGCGTGAGATCATGCTGACCGATCGTCGCCCAATCCTGCTTGCCAATGCCCGCGTCGTCGATCCCTCCCGCGATCTCGACGGGCCCGCCGACGTCCTGATCGCCGACGGCATGATCCGCGACTCCAAGCGCGGCATCGGCACAGCCGGCGTCCCTGAAGGCACCGACATCGTCAATTGCGCCGGCAAGATCGTGGCTCCCGGCCTGATCGACATGCGCGCCTTTGTCGGCGAGCCCGGTGCGAACCATCGCGAAACCTTTGCGTCGGCGAGTCTTGCCGCGGCCGCCGGCGGCATCACCACCATCATCTGCCAGCCGAACACCTCGCCGGTGATCGACAATTCGGCGACCGTCGATTTCGTGATGCGCCGCGCCCGCGACACTGCGATCGTCAACATCCATCCGATGGCGGCGCTGACCAAGGGCCTGCGCGGCGAGGAGATGACCGAGATCGGCCTCCTCAAAGCCGCCGGCGCGGTCGCCTTCACCGATGGCGACAAGAGCGTCACCAACGCGCAGGTGATGCGCCGCGCGCTGACCTACGCGCGCGACTTCGACGCGCTGATCGTGCATCACACCGAGGATCCCGACCTCGTCGGCGAAGGCGTGATGAACGAGGGCGAGTTCGCGACGAGGCTGGGGCTTGCCGGCATCCCGAACGCCGCCGAGTCGATCATGCTCGAGCGCGACGTGCGGCTCGCGGCGCTGACCGGCGGGCGCTATCACGCAGCCTCCCTCTCCACGGCGGAGTCGCTCGAGATCCTCAAACGCGCCCGCGATTCCGGTGCCGACGTCTCCGCCTCAGTCTCGATCAACCATGTCACGCTGAACGAGAACGACATCGGGCCTTACAGGACGTTCCTGAAACTGTCGCCGCCACTCCGCACCGAGGACGACCGCCAGGCATTGGTCGCCGCGCTGGCCTCCGGTCTCATCGACGTCATCATGTCCGACCACAATCCGCAGGACGTCGAGGTCAAGCGCCTGCCGTTCGCCGAGGCCGCTTTCGGCGCGGTCGGGCTGCAGACCATGCTGCCAGCGGGCCTGCGTTTGATCCATAATGGCGAGATGGACTTCAAGACCTTGATCCGCGCGATGTCGACCCGACCCGCCGAACTGCTGGGCCTGCCCGGCGGCTCGCTGCGCGCCGGTTCGCCGGCCGACGTGATCGTGATCGATCCGGAGACGCCCTGGGTGCTCGATCCCGTCGACCTCAAATCGCTGTGCAAGAACACGCCCTTCGACGAGGCCCGCTTCTCCGGCCGCGTCGTGCGCACCATTGTCAGCGGCCGGACGGTGTATGAACATGTCTAACACCCGCGGGAGCGCCGGCCATGTCCTCTGACGCCTTCCTGATCGTCGCCTTCCTGATCGGCTATCTGTTCGGCTCGGTCCCGTTCGGCCTGGTCCTGACGAAGATCGCCGGCACGCAGGATCTGCGCTCGATCGGCTCCGGCAATATCGGCGCCACCAACGTGCTGCGCACCGGGCACAAGGGGCTTGCCGCCGCAACGCTGATCTTCGACATGCTGAAGGGCACGGCCGCGGTTGTGCTGTCGGGCTATCTCGGCGGCCCGAATGCGGCGATGGTGGCCGGGCTCGGCGCCTTCCTCGGCCATCTCTACCCGGTCTGGCTCGGATTCAAGGGCGGCAAGGGTGTTGCCACCTATATCGGCGTGCTGATCGGCCTGTTCTGGCCGGCTGCGGCCGTCTATGGCGCGGTCTGGCTCGCGACCGCCTTCACCACGCGCTATTCGTCGCTGTCGGCACTGGTGGCCGCCGTCGTCACCCCGATCTTCCTATGGTGGTTCGGCCACGCCGCACTCGCCGCGCTCGCCGCGGTGCTGGCGCTCATGCTGTTCTACACCCATCGCGAGAACATCAAGCGGCTGCGGGCGGGAACCGAGGGACGGATCGGCCAAAAGGCCTAGAATTCGCCATCAACCTGTTGAGGGCAGGTCACATCTGTTCGAAATTCTCGGGCGGTACTGGCGAACAGTGACCCAGGCTGTCATCCTGCGAGTCAACAAACGGCGTCATACGGTTGCGTCAGATAGACGGGATCGAACAGGATGGAATCGACGGAATGAGCGCGTCGTGTCCGGTGAGCACGTCCAGTGCGAGCGCCCTGCTCGCTGCCTCCGATATCTGGTCATTCTCCGACGACACGCCGAGTGCCGTCAGTTCAGCAGCCAAATCCAACGCTGAAACCGAGCGGCGTGCCGCCCCGCCACTGCCGGACGCCATCCTGAATATGCAGTCGGCGCGGGCCGATCTGCCGGCGCGCGCGCCGGTCGATAAGCCGAAAAAGACGGATGCGGGCGAATCGCTCGTCTGGCCCCCTCGAAAATTATCGCTGGCGCTGCAAGGCGGCGGCACCTTTGCCGCCTTCACCTGGGGCGCGCTCGAGCGGCTGCTGGAAGAACCAGATTGCGCGTTCGACACCATCAGCGGCGCCAGCGCCGGCGCCGTCAACGCAGCGTTGTTCGCTTGCGGCCTGGTGGAAGGTGGCCGCGAAGGCGCGCGCGCCGCACTCAAGCGGTTCTGGATGCGGATGATGCATGAGGCCTCGTTCCGCTCGCTGATGCTGGTCGGAGGATTCTCGCCGGCCGGACGGTCGGTCGCGTTCGGGCCGACGCTGCGGTCCGGCCAGTTCGATCCATTCGATCTCGATCCGCTGCGTCAGGCGCTGGCAAGAGACATCGATTTCACCGCGCTGCAGAGCCCCGCCTGCCCGAAACTTCTGGTGGCGGCGACGCGCGTCCGCGACGGCCGGCAGCAGGTCTTTGGCAATGCCGAGATCACCGCCGACGTGCTGCTCGCCTCGACCTGCCCGCCATTGATCCATTGCGCAGTCGAAATCGACGGCGAGTCCTATTGGGACGGCGGCTTTGGCGCCAATCCCCCGCTGGTCCGATTGGTGCAGGAATCCGAGACCTCCAACGTGCTGGTCGTCCAAGTCACGCCGGCGCGCGACAGCTATGTCCCGATCACGCCCGCCGCGATCGATCGCCGCCTCGACCAGATCACCGCCAATTCCGTGCTCAATGCCGAGATCGCGGCGCTGGAATGGGCGCGTCCCGCGGCGGCACCCTCGCTGCGGCTGTTCCGGATTGCGGCGGAAGACGAGATCGACGGGCTCGCCCAGCGCAGCGCCACCGATCTCGGCCCGGGTTTTATCCGCCTCTTGCATCGGAGCGGCCGCAAGGCTGCCGAACGTTTCCTGGCGCAGGACGCCGGCTCCACGCGGATCGAGACGCCGCGCAAGTCACCCGTCGCCGAACCCGCGCTGCTATAGTTTCGCCAGCGCCATTTCGACAAAGCGCGCAGCCGCCAGCGCCTTGGCATCGGCGCCGAACGGCGCGATCACCTGCACGCCAACAGGCAAATTGCCCTCGGCGACATAAGCGGGCACGTTGACGCAAGGAACGCCCATCAGCGTCCACAGCCGGTTGTAGCGGGGATCGCCGGTCGACGAGAGCCCCTTCGGCGCGGCGCCGGGCGCCGACAGGGTCAGCAGCACGTCGACATCCCCAAACGACTCAGTGAGCGCCTGCCGCGCGCGGCCGGCGATGTCGATCGCGTCGTCATATTGAGCCGCGGTCACATCCTTGCTCTCGTCGAGCCGGCCGCGCAGCAATGGCGGCATCGCGTCATAGTTCTCGCGATATTCCCAGGCGAACGACCGATGCGCTTCAAAATCCTGTACCACCGGATGAATGCGCCAGGCCTCCGCGACGATCTCAGACAATGGCAGCGCACGAACCGAAGCGCCGGCGCGCTCGGCCGCCTGCCCCGCGATCCGTAATGCCTCCGCGCCTGACGCATCAGGTGCACCGGCAAAGTCCTGCGTCACGATGCCGATCCGCGGCGTTGCGATCGTGTCCGGCAACCGCAGCGCCGGCCGGCCCGTCATCGCCGCCAGCGCCACCGCGAGGTCGCTTACGCCAGCCGCGAACAGGCCGACAGTATCGAGCGTCCAGGAGAAGCATTTGACGCCGACGGTCGGCAGTAGCCGGTAGGACGGCTTGATCGCAGCGACGCCGCAAAACGACGCCGGCCGGATCACCGAGCCTGCCGTCTGCGTCCCCAGCGCCAGCGGAATCATCCCGGCTGCGACGGCAGCGGCCGATCCGGCTGACGATCCGCCCGGCGTGTGGCCATGATTGCGTGGATTGAGCGTCGCCGTCGGATCGTTCGCGGCAAACGCCGTCGTCGTGGTCTTGCCGACGACGGTGGCGCCGGCCTGCTTCAGCATCATCACGACAGACGCATCGGCGCGCGGGCGATGTCCCCGGTAGATCGCCGCCCCCATCTCGGTCGGAAAATCCGCGGTGTCGATGATGTCCTTGATCCCGACCGCAATCCCGTGCAGCGGCCCCGACGCCTGCGCACGCGGCTTCTCCGCTCGCGACACGAAGGCACCGATCGTTTTCTCCTCCGCATCGATCGCCGCGAGCGATTGGGCGAGCGCTGCGTCAGGCGAGAGTTCGCCCTGCTCGATGCGACGGGTGAGTTCGGCAAGCGAGATCATCGGGAATTTCCTCCCCTCGTTGGTCGGATTGGTTTTAAGGACCGCCTCGCGATCGGGCAAGGCGCCCATCGCCGGGACCGTTGCCTGCGCGCTCCGGTTGTTCCATGTTGGCGCCATGCACGACCGGACGCCCAAGCACGAACTCACCGATTCCGAACGCCTCGACCGCCTGCGGCTGATCCGCTCGGAGAATGTCGGGCCGCGCACTTTTCGCTCGCTCCTCAACCATTTCGGCGACGCGCACACCGCGCTGGAGCACCTTCCTGAGATGGCGCGCCGTGGCGGCGGTGGCGGTGCGGGACGCATCTGCACGGTCGAGGAGGCAAAGGCCGAGCTTGCAGCCTGCAAGAAGCACGGCGTCAGCCTGGTCGCGCCGGGCGAGGCCTCCTATCCGGCGCGACTTGCCACGATCGATGACGCGCCGCCGCTATTGGCCGTGCGCGGCGCGCTTGACGTGCTGGCGCGGCCGATGATCGCAATCGTCGGCTCGCGCAACGCCTCAGGTGCCGGGTTGAAATTCGCCAGTACCCTCGCCCACGATCTCGGCGATGCCGGCTTCGTCGTGATTTCCGGCCTTGCCCGCGGCATCGACCAGGCCGCCCATCGCGCCACCGTCGAGACCGGCACAGTCGCGGTGCTCGCCGGCGGCCATGACAGGATCTATCCGCCCGAGCATGAGGACCTGCTCGCGGCCTTGCTCGAACAAGGTGCTGCGATCTCCGAAATGCCGCTCGGCCACGTCCCGCGCGCCCGCGACTTCCCGCGCCGCAATCGCCTGATCTCGGGTGCGGCGCTCGGCGTCGTCATCGTCGAAGCCGCGCACCGCTCGGGTTCGCTGATCACCGCGCGCATGGCGGCAGAACAGGGCCGCGAAGTCTTCGCCGTGCCTGGCTCCCCGCTCGATCCGCGCGCCGCCGGCACCAACGATCTGATCAAGCAGGGCGCGGCGCTCGTGACCAGCGCGAGCGACATCATCAACGCGGTCCAGCCGATCATGGAGCAGCCGCTCGCGCTCGCTGCACGCGAAAGCGACGACGAGCCGCTTGATTTCGACACCGACCCGAGCGAGCGCGAACGCATCGTCGCGTTGCTCGGCCCGAGCCCGGTCAGCCTGGACGACCTGATCCGGATGTCGGGCCTGTCAGCCACCATCGTTCGCACGGTGCTGCTGGAGCTTGAGCTCGCCAGCCGCCTCGAACGCCACGGCGGTGGATTGGTGTCGCTGGTCTGAAGCGACCTCTCGTAGCCCGGGTGGAGCGCAGCGCAACCCGGGACCGCTCTCACCGTTGACACAGATGCCCCGGGTTACGCTTGCGCTTCACCCGGGCTACGAATTCAATCTCTTCATCCGCGATCGTTCCGCGCATCGAACTCGCCTCGCGCGCGCTCGATCTCGGGCAAATGCTCGAACGCCCACTGGCCGAGCGCCTGCACCGGCTTCGCCAGCCCGCGGCCGAGATCGGTCAGCTCATAGTCGACCCGCGGCGGAATGGTCGGAAACACGGTGCGCGTGACGAGCCCGTCGCGCTCCAGCCCGCGCAGCGTCAGGGTCAGCATCCGCTGCGAGATGCCACCGATCGTACGCTTGAGCTCGTTGAACCGGCGTGGGCCGTTGCCGAGCAGCATGATGACGAGCACGCTCCATTTGTCGCCGACCCGCGCCAGCACCGAGGCCACGCCACGGCAGTCGCCGCTGGTATGCGGAATCGGTTCCAGGACAGGCACATGGATGTGCTCGGGTTTCACTGATGTGCTCCGGTTAGAAAAATGTGCGTTCTTGCGGGTTTTTGCCACGGTCACTCATATAGCGCCAGTTACAAACCTATACCAAAGGGTGACACCAACCATGAAACTCCTGCATCTCGACTCCAGCGTGCTGGGCCCCCACTCCGTCAGCCGTCAGGTCTCCGCCGCCATCGTCGACCGGCTGCGCAAGACCCATCCCGGCATCGACGTCGCCTATCGCGACCTGACGACGACACCGCTCGCGCATCTCTCAGGTTCCCATCTGGCCGCAAGCCAGGGCGCCGCTCCGGATGCCTCGCTGCAGCCGGACATCGCCGCGGGCCAGCAGATGCTGGAGGAGTTTCTCGCCGCCGACATCGTCGTGCTCGGCGCGCCCATGTACAATTTCACCATCCCGAGCCAGCTCAAGGCCTGGATCGATCGCATCCTGGTTGCCGGCAAGACGTTCAAGTACGGCGCCGCCGGCGTCGAGGGCCTCGCCGGCAACAAGCGCGTCATCGTCGCGATCTCGCGCGGCGGCTTCTACGGCCCGGGCACGCCAGCCGCCGTCGGCGAGCATCTGGAGACCTATTTGCGCTGGGTGTTCGGCTTCATCGGAATCACGAAGCCCGAATTCATCTCCGCCGACGGAATCCAGGTCGGGCCGGAGCATCGGGAAAAGGCTGTCTCAGGCGCGCTGCAAGCCGCTGGTAATCTCACCGCGGCGTAACGACATCGATCTACACCATGGCCAGCGTCCACCGGCCATGGTGTCGCAGCTAATGCCAGACGCCCTGCACCTCGCAAATCACGGCGACGAACGAAATCAGCATGCCGATCCCGCAAAACAGCGCGATTGAAGCAAATTGCGCGTCGGCTGAATCCTGCGGGACGCGCGAAAGTGGGGCAGAGCGACGGGTGCGGATGACTGTCGGCATTGCTGCTCTCCAGTTCCAATAAGCCAAGGAAGGTCCCTGCCTATAAGACTGTCTTGGCAGCACGACGAAGGTTCAACGACTCATGCCCGGCCCGGTGAGACAAGGCGTCACGTGAACCGGCACCGCCGGCGGCAACGGCTTGCCGTCGCTCTGACCGGATCGCCACTCACTGCCGCGGGCTCTGCCCCCGATAGATCGGAGCGCCGGCGGGCAAAGCAGTTGCGCCGCCATCGACGAACAGTTCCTGCCCCTGGATGTGGGCGGAATCGTCGGAAGCCAGGAACAGCACCGTTTTCGAGATGTGGTCGGGTTCGCCGAGCCCGCGCAGTGGCGTCGATCTGGCGATGCGCGCCTCGAAGGCCTTTTCTGCTTCAGGCGTTGCCGTCGCCGCACCCCAGATCGGCGTGCGGATGGCGCCGGGCGAGATGACATTGACGCGGATGTTGCGGGGCGACAGTTCGGAAGCCATCACGCGCGCCATCGCGCGCACGCCGCCCTTGCTGGCGGCATAGGCCGAATAGCCTGGATTTCCCTGCACCGAGATCACGGAGCCGTTGAGGATGACCGAAGCGCCGTCATTGAGATGCGGCAGGGCCGCCTGCACCGTGAAGAACACGCCCGTCAGATTGGTGCGGATCACCTGCTCGAACGCCGCGAGCGTCGTACCACCGAGCGGGGTTTGACCGGGAATGCCGGCATTGGCGAAGACGATATCGAGCTTGCCGAACTTCTTCGCGGCCTGCGCGACTGCAGCTTCCATTGCCGCGACATCGGTGGCATCGGCGACGATCGCGAGCGCATTCGGTCCCAGTTCCTGCGCGACAGCTTCCAGCGTCGCCTGGTTTCGCCCGGTTATGGCAACCTTGGCGCCTTCCTGAACGAACAGACGTGCGGTCGCAAGACCGATGCCGCTGTTGCCTCCTGTGATCAATGCCGTCTTGTTCGCCAGTCTCACGATAGCCTCCAGTGGTTGCATTATTAAACTTCATTGGACAACTAGGCGATCTGGTTTTATAATGCAACTACACAAGCCTGTGATGCATTTCGGCGGAGATCTTGATGGTGAAGCGGACAAGCCTTGAGGGCGCGGAATGCCCGATCGCGCGCTCGCTGGATGTGCTGGGCGACTGGTGGTCGCTCTTGATCATCCGCGATGCACTGCTGGGCCACCGCCGCTTCGGCGAATTCCAGAAGAGCCTGGGGCTCGCGAGGAACATCCTCACCGTGCGACTGCGCGCGCTGGTGGACCAGGGCATCCTGGAACTGGCGCCCGCCTCCGACGGCAGCGCCTATCAGGAATATGTACTGACCCCAAAGGGTTTTGGGGTCTTCCCGATCCTGGTGGCGCTCCGGCAGTGGAGCGAGGAATTCGACGATCATCCGGAAGAGATCGGCACCACCATGGTCGACCGCGAGAACAGCAAGCCGGTGAAGAAACTCGCGCTCTGTTCGCAGGACGGCCGGCGGCTCTCGTTCGCCGACATCACCCTGAAGCGCGGCGCGCCCAAGCGCGCAAAACGTGCTGGGGCGTAGCTCCGTCATTGCGAGCGGAGCGAAGCAATCGCATTCCTCCGCTTGCGCCGCTATGGATTGCTTCGCTTCGCTCGCAATGACGATGTGGCTACTTTGGGTGCGACATAACAACCCGACGGGCAAATCACCGAAAGTCTGTCCAGCCCTCGCAGAAAAAACATTCCGCTTTCGCCGTCGGGCAAATCAGTGATTTAACTCCGCGCGTCTCACCCAGATGATGTGACGCGCAGTTTCTAGTGACACCTCCGGGAATATCCGGGATCAGCCGGGCAATTCCGGGAAGTGCTTGGAACGGCGGGGCTTTTCTGCACTTCGGCGGGCGGCGGCGTCGGCGGCTCCGCGCAGGATCAAATGTCACCCTTGGCGGCGGCGCTGGGCGACATCGTCGAAATATCCGGGAAATCCATGGGCGACGCTGGGAGAATCCGAACGGAACCGGCCCGGCGGCTGCCGGGATTCGGATTCGGGCGAATTGCGCAGAAATGCCCATTTTATCGGGGTTTCTTCGCAATGACGCGGCGGCGGGGCGGCCGGGAATCCGAAATCGAATCCGAATCCGAACCGTGCCGTTTGTGCGGTCCCGTGATGATCAGTTCGCGGGCCGGCCGGGCGTTGGTCGACCTCGCGACGGAGTACGTCAGCCGCACCGGCCGAAGGCGGAAGCCGGTGAAGGTGCGACGGATCTCCGGGACGTCGTTTATCGACAGGATGAAGCGGCCTTTTACGCCCCTTAAAACCTCCGCCATCCGCGCATAATCCGACCGCTGAAACACGCCTGTGCCGTAGTCGGCCTCGCCGCCGAAATACGGCGGATCGAGATAGAACAGCGTGCCCTCGCGGTCGTAGCGAGCGATGAAATCCGCCCACGGCAGGCACTCGATCACGACGCCGGCGAGCCGATCGTGCAGCTCGTCCAGCATCGGCATCAGCTTGGCGACGTTGAAGCGACCGCCCGCCGGATCGACGCCGAAGTTGCGCCCCGCAACCTTGCCGCCGAAGGCGGTGCGCTGCAGATAGAGGAAGCGCGCGGCGCGCTCCAGGTCGGTGAGCGTCGCCGGATTCGATGCCTTCAACCGCTCGAACTCCTGCCGTCCCGTGAGCTGCCATCTCAGCATATCCATGAACGGCACGTAGTGGCGCTGCAGGATGCGAAAGAACGTCGCCACGTCGCCCGAGATATCGTTGATGATCTCGCCCTTGGACGCGCGCCGCCGACGCAGGAAGACGCCGCCCATGCCGACGAACGGCTCTGCATAGGTCTCGTGCGGGATGCGGTCGATGCACTCAATGATCGTCTTTGCAAGCTGCTTTTTTCCACCGATATAACCTGCTGCAGGGCGCACCGGCGCCACTGGCCTGTAGAGAACTCCCTTACCCATCTACTCAAGATACTCCGGCCTGCCTACCGTCGCGGCGCTGTGCATTCCCTTGCGTAGCCAGCGGCGGGTCGGCGAGAACCTTACCTTCGTCGAGCGGGTCCCTCAGCCAAGATAGGCCCGCGGTTAGCAGCGTCAGCGCGCTGCTGCCCCCGCCACTGTCAGCGGGAGCGATCTCGTCAATTCAGTACGCGTCCTCCGCTACGGGTTGCTCGCCTGGGCGATAGGCGAAGCCGGGATCGATGCCTTCGGGCACCTCGATCGTGCGACCGTCGACGATGTACGCCACCGTCTTAATCTGCGGCGCGGTGCCGAGCTTGTAGCCGTAGCGCTTCAGATCATCGTCGGAGAGCGATTCAACCCAGCAATGGCAGAACCAGCCGTTCGGCGGAAAATGCGTCTGCCACCATGGATCGTCGGCGAGCAAGACCAGGCCGTCCCAGGCCTGGTGCTCCGGCCGCGGGTTCTGCTGGCCCGGCAGATGTTTGTACATCAGGTACGGGCGGCGCGCCTTGACGCGCTGGATCTGCTCCCAGCGGCCGGCGCTGTAGGCCATGCTGACGTTGGTGTCGAAGATGACGGCGCTGCGCCAGTTGCGCGACCCGTTGTAGCTCCAGCCGTGATCTTCGACGATGCGATCGAAGTCGCGGCGGAAGTCTTCCAGCGTGGTGCCTTCGGAGATCGCTTTGTCGACGGCCTCATGGAAGTCCGCGACCAGGTCGTTCGTCGTGGCGCCGGCGACGGTGAAGGCGATCGAGTGCTGCTGTTGCCACAGATCGAGCCAACTCCACGACGGCACATCCAGCTTGCGCCGCAGGAAGTCGATCGCTTCGACGGGTTTGACGCTGAATGCGGACACGTCGACCGCCTGCAGCGCCGCGCGAGAGACACCGCAGCATCCGCAGGTGCGGAAGTTGAGATCGCGTGGCAGTCGCAGCGTCGGCTTATGCATCGGCGTCGGCGATATCGGCGCGGCCGGCGAGCTTGGCCATCACCAGCGCGAGCTGCATCGCGCGGGTGAGATTGTCACGATCCAGCTTCAGTCGATCGAGATGGGCGCGGACGTCCTCGATCGACGTCGCGCTCTGCAGCGCGGTGCGGATCTCGGCGATGATCTCGTTCATCGCCGGCTGCGCGAGCTGCTCGGCCGCGGCGGCGAGCTGGGCGATCTGGTCGGCGGTACGCCGGCCCGATCGACGCGCCTGCAGTGCGCGACCAATTTGTGGATTCGGCAAATTGCCGGTCGGATCGGTACCATCGCCGCGTGCCGGATCGCCGAACGGCGACGGCACGCGTGCCGGTGCAACCAGCAATTCCTCTTCCGGCTTCGGCTCTGGCAGGCCAAGCTTCTGGCGCATCACGGCAGCGCCAACCTTCAGGCCCATGGGCACGAGCTTGACGACGCCTTCGATCGTCTGGGTGACGTCCTCTTGCTCCTCGCGGCCGATCCTGATCCGCGGATAGGCCTTCTGTGGGCCAAATTCGAGCTGGATCCACGGCTGGATCAGATCGCGGTTGAGAATCGCCGACATCGCCTTGGCATCGGCGCGCTCGATGTCCTCCTGCACCTGCCGGTGCTCTTGACCGACCGCATGGCCGCCCGCGATCGCGTCTGTGGTCGCGGTCTGGCCGAGGACGGCCTTGCTCATCTGCTGATCGAGCCAGTCCGCGCGCTTCTGGTAGAGATCGGAGCCAGAGCCGACGTTCTTGCTCTCGACGAACTCGATCAGCATCGACTCCGGGATGATCGCGGCGCAGTCTCCGGCGATATTCGCCACCGCGCGAAACAGCGTATCCTTGTCGGCGTCGGAGGAGCCCGCCGGATATTTGCCGACGCGCACCGGCTGGCCGAACGTCTGCGAGAAGATCGCCCAATCGCGTTGCGTGAACGCCTTGAACATCCACCACCATGCCGCCAGCCGCGCGATGCCGGAGCGGATCGGCAGGCCGCTCTTGGCGCGGATGACGGAGGTGATGAACTTGAACGCCGGGAACGGCGATTCGCCTGACGCATTGAGCAACGTCGCAGTGCCGAGCGAATCGTAGCTGCCGATGATCAGCGGTGTCTCGCCATCGTTGCGGTCGAAGCGGAACCAACGCTGGTCGCGCCGCACCAGCCGCTTGGGCTGCCATTGGCCCTCGCTCGTGTCCCAAACAATCTCGGTGAAGCTGATGCCCTTGCCGATGGCATCAAGCATGTCGAAGATCTCGTCTTCCAGCTCATCACGCTTCAGCCATGCGCGCACCGTCTCGGCCTGCGCCTTCGCCGCCTCGGTCTCGTCGGCGGCGTCAACCTGGACCGTGAGCTGCGAGACGCTGCGCTTCCGTGTGCCGAGCACGCCGGCATAATGCAGGTCGCGCTCCTCAATCTGCTCGGCCAGCTCGAAGAAGCGCAGCGGATCGGCGTTGTCGGCCGCGCGCAGGATGTTGGCGAGACGGATTGGGTTGAGGCCGTCGCCGGGATAGCCAGAGATCGGCGAGCGCACGCCGGTGACGGACGGCCCGGCGATCTCACGCGTCAAGGTTTCGCGGACAATGGGCCGGCCGTACTGATCGACCAATGACGAAACTCGATCAGCCATGCGAGCGCTCCAGTTTCAGTGGCGTCGGGATACAGAACGCACAGCGCACCGCCTCGGCCACCATCGCGTCATCGCGGCGCTTTTGCGCGATCTGCTCTGCGGCCGTCTCGACGCAGACGTCGCAGATGAACACGAGCACGGGACCCGCGAGCATGATCTCCACCTCGTGATTTCCGATGCCGCAAAACGAGCAATAGACGCGATCGCTCACACGCTCCCCCTCAATCCAGTGCCGAGCGGCTGGCGCCACCAGGCGCGGCCTTCGTCCTCGTCGCCAAAGATGCTGCCGGTCCGGCCTGCCGCATCCGTCGACGCCGAGCGGTAGGCGAACTCGACGCCGCCGGATCTCGTCTGCGCATAGGCGAGCACGAGCGACACCGCGAAGTCACCATGGCGTTTCTTCCCGTCGCTGCCTTCGGTCTTGGCGGCCGGGATTTGCGGGATGCCGCGCACTGTGGTGACCAGCGCGAGATCATCAAGAAGATCGGCATCCTTCGGAACGAACAGCGAGTTGTCCTCGAAGGCCGCCTTCATCGGCGGGAAGTTTTCGAGGTACCACTGCGCGGACATCTTGACCTGTTCGACGCGCAGGCTGCCGTATTTCTGCGCCGCGACTTCGGCGAGATAGGCGCCATTGCCAGTCGCATCCATCTTGCCGCCGATGAAGCGCGGCAAGCCATCGCAGACATAGAACAGCACCTGCCGCTGCTGTTCGAACGGAACGTTCCGCATCTCGACCACGAATGGCACGGTGCGCTTCAGCGTTTTTCCGATCTCGATCGGCGTGATGATCGAGAGGTCGGACACGCGGCCGAAGTCCTGACCGAAGGCGTGCTGGCGATCCTTGTCGAGGCCCTTCAACGCGGCTTGAAGGTTGTCTTTGCACCACGCGGCAATGTCACTCTCGCGCTGTTCTTTCGGCAGGAACGTGAACTCCGCGTTGCGCTCCAGCCGGAACACCTTGAGGTCGCCGAGCATGCGGCCCTCGATCAACGGCCGCGGCAGATAGGCGCCGCCGCCCTGTGACGGGACACAGAACAGCTCTTCGTCCGCGTGTTCGCCATAGAAGGAGATGATGCTGCCGCGCCACTCCGCTTCCGCTTCGACTGACCACGGCTTCTTGGTAACCAGCGCGATGCGTTGGTAGAGGCCGTCATGGAGAGCCTCGTCCAGCGTGCAGCGGATGACGTGAAAAGGATTACGACCGCCACGCGCGTCCTCGATCAGCTTGTTGAAGTGGTTGTCGGCGCCGAGATGCGTCGAGATCACGAGCACCTTGCCGCCCCACATCAGCAGGGCCAGCGCCGCCTTCATCACGCCGTCGAGATCGTCATGGAACGCCGCTTCGTCGATGATGACGTAGCCCTGCCGGCCGCGTAGCGAGCGCGGGCGAGACGCCAGCGCCACGATCTCGAAGCCGGACGCGAAGCGAATGCGGAATGCCTGGATGCCTTTCTCGGCATTGTCGTCGTCGAAGACAAATTCTTCGATCTGGCTGGCGGCCTCGCTGAAGTTGCGCGCCCACATGCCGCAGACGTCGATGAACTCGCGCGCCATATCGAGGTTGAAGCCGATATAGAACGTATCCATCCCGCCGGCGGAACGTGCCGCAGCGGATGTCAGCACGGCATCGGCTGCGACGCCCCAGGTCGCGCCGATGCGGCGGGACTTTTCGACGATGGTGACCGGGTGGACCGCCGTCGATCGCAATATCCGCTTCTGGTAGCCAAGCAGGATGTCGTCGATGCCGCCGAAATTCAGCGCCAGCTCGGCGCCGGAGGCGATGCCGGCACGGCGGATCTCGATCCATTCCTGTTCAGAGAGCTGGTGCGACATCAGAACGCTCGCACGCCGGCATAAGGCCAGATGCCGGCAATGGTTTGTGCCGCGACCAGGACCATGGTGATGGCGGTCACGATCAGGCCGATGTTGAGGATCGTTCTCATGCCGGCGCGAGCTCCGGCTTGAGCACCCGCGCGACAAAGCGGCAGATGCGATCGGCGGACTGACCGCGGACGCCGTCCCACTCACCGGAGAAGTCCGGCCCTTCGTGGCGCGTACCGGTGTGGAAGCTCACCTGTCCGGTCGGCAGCTCGACATAGATTATGTGATGGTGCGGATCTCCGCGTCGCCGCAGCTCATCATCTATTCCCCAGCCCCAGTTCAGCCCGAGCAATTGATTGGCGTGCTGCACGTGCAAGGCGCGCGCAAGATTGCCAATACTCCAATCCTTTCTGTCGTAGGCGGCCGTCTTGTGGCCGAGACCTTTTCGATAGGCCTTGGCGCGTTCGGAACATTTGCAGGCGCGAAACAGGTTGACGCCGATCACTCCGATCGAACCGAGCCGGTCCAGCTCGGCATAGAGCGCCTTGGTGGCGTCGCCGTTCGAGCCCTGGTAGATGCGGATGACGTCGGCGATGTCGGTCATGACCAGTTCCAGAAGCCCTGTGCACCGGATGCCGGAATCGGCTCCGCGAACGCTTGGACGTCCGACATCGGCCACGCGTACATCTGCTGATCGAGACGATCGCTGTCAGCCACGATATCCTTGAAGAGATCGAACGAGCGCTGCGGCGGCCCCATGACGACGGTGCCGAGAGCAACGCCGAGCGGTGCCATATGAAGGACCGCATCACGGCCTCTCGCTTTGAGAGCAGCCATCATTTGGCTGACCAAAGGTTTTGCGACCTTCGGATCGAGAGCACTTTCGCCTTTGTCGATCCGGTACAGCACGTCTTCCAATTCGCTCAGGCTTGGACGTCTGGACCCGGCATGGACAACGATGCGCTGCCCGACAAGCCGAGCGAGGTGCGGCTTGTCCGTGAAACTCCAACGGCGGAACTCATAGGGCTTCGCGCCGATCATGATCAGCGATGCCCATGGCTGCCAGATCGTCAGCGCCTTGGTGCCGGGCGGGAGCCCGACGCTGTTGCGGCCAGCTTCTGCAGCCTGCACGACACGGACAGCTTCGCGGTGATTGTCGCTTAGCCGGCCGGTCGATCGATAGGATTCATACACCCCATCCTGCAACGGCTTCGGTACCATCCGCCAATGGCGCGCGCACATGAAGACGTGAGATGGCACCTGCATTTGGCAGTTGGCGACCGGACATTGGTGACCCACGCTAAGCTTCCTTCTGCTGCAGCGGCGGCTCGATGCCGAGGATCTTCGCCTTGATGGCGGCGACGGTGTCGTTGGTGAGGCCCTTCACCTTCGCGACCTCGTCGACGGCCTTCGCGGCACGGGTGTTCAGCTCCACCTCGATCTTGCGGCGGCCATCGGCGCTGATGCGCTTGGCTTCCTCGGCGTGCTTGAGCGCGCGCGAGGTCATCATCAGCATTTCGGCGGTTCCGCCATCGGCCGATAGCTCGCCGGCATTGGTGAGCATTTCCGCGATCAGGGCCTTGAGGGTTTCTGCGACCATCAGCGTCAGCGAGTTGTCGCCTTCTTCGTCCAACTTCGGTGCGATGACGGCGGCGATCTCGCGGGTCTCCTCGAGGCGGCGGCCGAGGATGGCGATCTTGATGGCGGTGCGGTTGAACGCCGAGCGCGAGATCACGGGCGGTTCGGCCGCGGCGTCATGGGCCAGTGAAGCCGCGCTTAAACGCCCGTTGAAGCCGTCGAGGATTTCGAGCTGCGAGAGCTTGCGCTCCTTCAGTTGCTCGAAGGCCCAGACCTTGGCTTCATCCGCCCAATCCGGAAGCCGGTCGATCTCCGACAGCCGGCCGCGGCGGGTCTTGTGCGAACCGGCCATGGCTCATCAGCTTTCCGGCGGCGACGGACGCTTGACGCCTTCAATCACCAGGCGCCGTTCCACGTGCTCGATGCCTTTCGGCTCCAAGGTCGCGACGACAACGCTGCCGACGGCGTTCTTTTTGACGGCGCCGACATTGGCGAGGTAATTCAGCTCCTCGCGAATCCACTCGCGCGACCTGGCAATGCCGAAGCTTTCCAGCACCGGCTGCAACAACGAGTCGCTCGCCGAATAGTTCGACTGCGCATGCAGCTCGCGCAGGATGATAAGACGGGATTCTTCCCGGATGATGTCGCGTGCCATCAGAGCTTCACCTTGTCGATAAGCGCTTCCTGTATCCGATCTGCCATCGCGCCGATCGGCTTCATACGTTCGGCCAGCCGCCCGAGCTCCGCCGACATTTCTCCCATCTTGATCTCGAGACGGTGCGTCTGGTCCTTGTCCGGCAGATGCTTCAGTTCGCCTTCTACGGCCGCAACTCGCCCCTTGATCAGATCGTTCTCCGCGACCAGGACGCCAATCTTGGTATCCTGCTTAGTGAAGCGATCATTGATCTCCTCTTTTCGACCGTTGAAGATCGTGTAGAGCAGCGAGCCCATCGAGATCAGAAGGCTGCCCAGGGCAATCCACGGCACCAATGCACTCATCTCAGGCATCACTTACCTTTTGCCAGACGCTCGCGCTGGCGCTGTTGACACGACCTCGTCGCGTCGATGTTGCTGTTGGCCTCGCCGAGCGCGACGGCGTATTCACCGATCGTGCGCCAAGGATCGGGTTTGTCGGCGATGACGGGATCATTGACGTTTTGCGCCAGCCGCTCGCACTCGCGCGACAATGCCACGCTTTGGTTGATCGGCGCCGCGGGCGCGGCGCTCTGGATGGCGCTGGAGTGAGAGCAGCCAATCAATAACGCCGGGAGGAGGATCAGAAGGATTCGGACCGAAGCGCGTTTCGTATTCATTGAGCCTGCCTTTCGCCGTTGCCGTCTCTGCTTCGGCCTGCTGTTTCAGTTGGTCCGCCGCTGCGGCCGTCTGGCGCTGGACGTCGGCGTTGAATTCCGCCCAGGCGAGATCGCTCTTCAGCCGCTCGATCTCGGCCCGGCCATCAGCGACGCGGTAGCCGATGGCGAATAGCAGGACTCCGCATGACACGGTCGATGCGATACCGGCTGCGCGGACATAGGCATTGAGCCACGGCAGCCAATTGACCAGCGGCAGATTGGCGACCGCGAAGCCAGCCGCGGCGACGACGCCGAACAGCGTGATCGAGGGATAGGACGTCAGCGCGCCGAAGAAGACGTCGCCTGAAAGATCGCGAGCCCAATCGATTACCGCTGAAATGCGATTGAGGATCATGCCGGCTGGCCCTCCGGCACGACAACGCTGATGTCGCCGTCGATCGCCCGCCGCGCGCGCTTGGCCTTACGTGCCGACCAGATCGAGTAGCCGAGCGCGCCCAGCGCCACGACAACACTGGCGAGCGTCAACGCGGTGAAGACGTGCATCACCCACTCGTTGTTGTAGGCGAGCGGCGCGATGGCATCCTTGGCGCCGTCGATCGTCGCGGCGAGCGCGCCGGAACCGACGCCGCCCTTGACCGCGTCGCCGGCATCGAACGCCGGCTGTGCGATGTCGCTGGCATAGGCCTTGGCGGCGCCGCCCTCTTCCTGCACCTCGACAGGTTGCGGTCCGACCGAACCGGTGGCCCAGGCCTGCGCGATCTGCTTGACGTTGGCGATGCGGGCGCTCCAACCCTTGCCGAAGTCCTTCCAGGTCGAAAGATGCTGCAGCATACCGAGCCGGCGCGCCGCCATGTCAGCGACGAGCGCATCGTGATCGGGATGGTTCTTGACGGCGGCGAGCGTGGCCTCGCCGATATGGCCGTCGACGTCGTTCATGCGCAGGGCGCGCTGCAGCCACTTCGCCGCCTGGAACGGGCCGGAGTTGACGGCACTGTCGAACAGGAAGAGATCGATGCCGGCCGGCAGCTCGTCGCCGCGAATCGCATTCCAATATTGAGTCCGGTAGATATCGTCGCGCTCGGCCTTCCACTCGGCCGTGCCGCGCATCGCCGCGGTCAGCGGCCGGCGCTTCAATCCCTTGCGGTCGCGATAGCCGTCATAGACGCGCTGGATGACGCCTTCGAGCGTGACACCGCCAGGGTCGCGCGGATGGTTGCTATAGCCGCCCTCGTAGCGCAGTTCGAGCGGCATGCACTTGACGAAGTTGCGCTTCAAACGAAAATTCCCCCGATGCGGTGAGCATCGGAGGAATCCCGTAATTTCCCGAAATCAGTAACCCTGACAGGTGTCAGGGCTCCAGCTTCTTTTCTATGTAGGCGTTCACTGCGTCGGCAAAGCTGAGATGATTTCCTGCAAACGCATCCCGCTGGAATAGCATTTGTTGGAGAAATCGCAGGCCGCTCTTTTGAGCTGAGGTAGGCGTCGCGGCCAAATACTCGTCGATGGCCCTTTCAGCCAAGGGAATCCCGCTCAGGTCTCCCTTAGCTATGAGCGGGCGCACTGTTGCCAAACAAGTATCAATATGTCCCATTCCGCAAATATTCGCTCAGAACCCGTCGCGGAGAGCAATAACCTATAAGAACCGCCCCCTCAATACATCAAAGCAGCTTGCCCTGTTTGTCATCCTTCCGCTGCCCGTGCCTGGCGCGATGGCGATGCACCGTGCGCTGCGTCAGGCCCATGCGCTGGGCGATCTCGGCGGAAGATTTGCCGTCGTTGTCCAGCTCATGGATGCGCTCGGCGATCGAGCGGACAAACTGGCGATAGGTGCCGCCGACGTGCAGCGGAATCTCGATGCGCTGGCCGCGGCCGTCGACCTCGAAGTGCTTGCAGATCTTCTTTGCGGCTTCGATGCCGACGCAATCGACCAGCCAGTACGTGTTGCGAGGATCGTCCAGGAAGAGCCGGCTCTCGGCCGGGATGTAGACGCGGCGGCCGCCCTGGCGCGCAGCGATTGCGAGCGCAGCGGTCTCGCCCGCCACCTCCGCGATCTCCTGCAGCACGCCGGGCAGCATCCTCGTCATTGGCGCCGGCCCTTGATCCGCTTCGGCGCCATCGTCGGATCCAGCACGGTGACGACGGTGCCCTTGACGATGACGTACTTGTTGCCGTCCGCGACCACGACCACTTCGTGCGCGCCGATCGTGCCGGCGGCGATGACGGCACGGTTCAACGAGGCTTCAAGGCTGGCGCGCAGGGCCTCGGTATCGAGGCCGCCGACGCGTTCGATGAAGCGCAACAGCGCATGGTCGCAGACGCGGACGGGGCGGTGGGTCATCGGTTCGCCTTCCTGATCCGGTCGCGTCGTTCGACTTCTTCGCGCAGATTGTGCGCGAACCCGTCTCCATATTCGCCAGCGATTTCCCGGTACAGAACGTCGCGCTGATAGGCGTCCAGCCGTTTGAGACGCTTCAGCAGATCCTCAACCAGCGACTGTTTCATCGGCGCGTCTCGCCCGCCGGCGCATAGGCCATCCGCGCGTGGTGGGCACAGTACGGGGAGACGGTCAGCGCCTGGTTGCCACAGAAGACGAAGCCGGGCTGCGCCGGATCGCCGATCGGCCACCGGCACGTTTCGTCGGTTAGCTCGGGCAACGAGACGCCGCGGCACGCGAATGATGTCGGTGCCGAGGAGTCCGACGCCAGCGGCTCCGGGATCTCGGCCAGCGCCGCCGCAACCTTTGTAACCCGCCTTGCGTCACAGGCCGCACGGCGGAGACGCACGCGGGTCGGTCGCTCGCGTTTCGGCGCGAGGCCGTCCTTGACCTTCACCCGGCCGTCGAGGCCGAGCCGATGGACCTTTCCGATGACAGCGTTGCGCGTGACGTTGCCCAACTCGCCCGCAATCTGGGCCGCGCTGTTGCCGGCGGCCCAGAGCCTGGTCAGTTCGTCGACGCGCTCTGGCGTCCATGCTACGGCGGTGCTCATTGCGCGTCTCCCGCGTGCTGCGCGAGTGCGGCGCGAAGCTTGCGGCCGAGCGCCTTCTGCACTTCGTCGTAGTTGGCTGACTTGAACGTCTCCCAGCGGTTCTGCCGCACGATGCGGCCGGCGTAGTGCTGCAGATCCCCCATCGGATCGACGGCGCCGCCGATCGGCTTGACGGCGCCGATCTCGATCAACCGGCGCCACTGCGCGTTCAGCACCGCGCGCTTGGAACCGATGACGTCCTCGCTGTCATCAGGCCATTCGACGTTGCCGATCCGGCCCAGCCACGACTTCAGGCCCTCGATCGCGGCCGAGCCAGCGCGCGAGTCTTTCAGGAACCGGACATGCGACACGCCGGTCTGCCGGTACAGGAACGACAGCATCGCCTGGTCGCTGCGGTCGCGGACGATGCCGAGATTGTAGCCGGAGATCCAGAGCGCGCGCAGCTTGGTGCCGATCGGACCGTCCAGGCCGACGACGGCGCCCTTGGCCGCGCCGGCGCCGCCGGCGAGCTCGCGCATCCTCTCGATCACGCGCGGGGCCGTGGCCACCGACAGCTCCTTGGCGCTGCGCACGCCGGCTACACTCTCAAGGAAATCGCGATAGGTCTCCTCATCGCCGAGGCCGGCCTTCAGCTTCAGCGTATGGATCACTGAGATCATGCTCGTGGTGGCAGGACGTTCCGTCAGTTTCATCGTCACTCTCCTGTTGAAGCCTTGCGCCCTCTTGTCGGGGCGAATCCGTTCTGGTCACGCGTGCCGATCGGCACGATCGCGAGTTCAAAACCGAATTGGTTGAGGGTCTGATCGAAGGCGAGCACGGCGCCTGGCATCCGGGAGCGCCACACGCTCTCGGCATGCCGGCAGGCCTCTGCCTTCAGCGTGGCAATTTCAGCGGCGAGCGCGGGATCCTTGTCGAGCCGCGCGCTGATCGTCTTGATCGCCCGCAGGACGCCGCCGTGGTCACGCTTGCCGAACAGGCGGCCGATCGCACTCACCGTAAGCGGCGTCAGGATCTTGGCGAGGTAGATCGCGATATGTCGTGGCTGGACGATTTCGGGAGCGCGGCGGCTTGAGCGAATATCCGCCACGCTCACGCCGTAGCAATGCGCAACGGCGCGCTGGATGTCGGCGACGGTCACCTGACATGCTGTCGTCGCCGGCTCGGTCATGCCGCGATCTTCCCGGCCGCCTCGTCGAGGAACAGCGCCACCGCGTCGCTGACAACGGCGCTATGGTTGAGTTCGCCATGTCGCCGGCAGTAGGCGTGCAGCGCCGCTTCCACCTTCGGCGCGAGTTCGTAGCCGGGCGCCTCCGTCGCGCCGACAATCGCAATCGAGCGGGCGCGATGGTCGTAGTATGTGATCCAACCGCGCTCGCGGAGCCCAATCACAAGACGATTGACGACACCCTTCGAACTGACACCGAGCGCCACGCGCAGTTCGTCGTAACTCGGCGCGATGCCATGTCGCAAAAGATGCTCTTGGATGGCGTTGAAGCAGTCCCGCATGCGGGGTGTGATGCCGAGCCTGGTCATTCCGCGGCCTCCGAAAGCGTTGCGCCGAACGGCTCGATCTCGAAGGTCTCGCCGCCGCTGCCGATGCGGACGCCGCTGATGGTGCGGGCGAGATCCGGATTCTTCAGCATCGAATCCTTGTCGATCTCGCGCTTGAGCCGGAGGAAGTTGGCGTAGTTCTCGCCGGTCTCACCGCGCGCGAGCGCATCGGCCTGCTTTTCGAGGATGCGGTTGATGATGTCGTCGTGCTCGCCCTTCAGCGTCACCTTGGCCGGCTTCCAGCGCCATGACACATTGCCGGTCGGAAACTTGGCCGTCTTGAGTCCGGTATCGCCGAGCAGCGTCTGCCGGTTGGCCTCGCAGTAGATCTGCAGACCATTGAACAGCTTCACCGCAGCCATCTCATGCGGCGCCGATTCCTTCTCCGCATCGGCCTTCACCTTGGCGAGGTTTTCGTTCATCGCAGCTTCGATCAGGACGAGTTCGCGCAGCTTGGCGCCATACTCGGCTATCATTTCCGCGGCTTCCTCACGGCTCTGCGGGATGCGCATATCCGCCGCCGCGGCCTTGCTACGCTTGGCCATCGTTACTTCTCCTCTGGTGCTGGTGATGTGGGCTGACCGTAGCCGAGCGCTTCCAGCGCGGCGCCGAGCACGGAAATCTTCTTGCTGAGTTCGGACATGAGCGCGGCCCGGGTGTCGCGGTCGCGCTGCGCCGTGACGATGTCGGCGAAGGCGAGCATGTCGTAGGTGAGATCTGCGATGGTCCGCAGGCGGCCGATCAGGACCGCCATCGCGATGATCTCGATCGTGGATGCCTGTATCGCAAAGCGCGGACCCGACGATGCGATGCGGGTTGCGACCGCATCGACGTCGACCAGGGCGACCTGGTCGGCGAACGTCATGGGGCGCGTCGCGGCGGTTTCGGTGTCGGCGCTCACTTGCCGTCTCCGTTGCCGATCGGCACGAGCACGGGCCGGCGCTTGTGCAGGTAGATGATCTTGCCGTCCGGCGCCGGCGCCGGCGCCTCGTTCTCGAGGTCGAGCACGCGAACGCTGACGCCGAGTTCGAGCAAGGCGGCGCGAGCCCAGGTATCCTTCAGGTCGCGCTCGAATTGCCGCCAGCCATCGAGCGTGACCGGCTCGCCGCGTGCCCATCCGGTGAAGGTGTCGTGAAGGCGCTTTAAATCGGTGCTAAGCATCGCTGTCCTCCTTGATGCGGGAATGCGGGCAGCCGCTGCGGCAGGCGCGATAGAGCCGCGCGCGGATCGAGGACGCGCCGGTGTTCTCCATCTTCTGCTCGTTGAGGCAGCGGTCGGTCCCGATCTCGCCGACGATCGGGCACATCACGGTCTCGTTCATCAGCGCGCCGCGGATCTTCGCCTTCACGCGGTCGATGTCGCCGCCGTAGTTGTTGCCCAGGAGATAGGACACGACGGCATTGGAGTAACCGATGCGCTCCGCCGCCTTCCTCTGCGTGATGCGGTCCGCCAAGCGTGCTAGGGTTTCCACCTCGGCCGGAATCGCGTCGCCCCAGGCCTTGCGGGCCTTCGCAAGCATGGCCTCTTTCATCGGGACACCTCCGATGCGATCGGCGGCGTGCCGACGAGCACGCGCTTGTTCGGGTCCCACATCAGCTCGGCTTCGAGCTTGCGCGCCTCCGGCGGTTTCGGCCCGGTGTCCATGCCGGGCTTGAGGCGGTAGACGGCCTTGATGGCGCCGCGGCTCTTTTGTTCGACCAAGTAGCCCGCGGTGGTCAGCCTGCAGACGTAACGCTTGGCGGTCTGATAGCCGGGCGCCACTTCGTCGGTGGTGGCGGCGAAGACGAGTTCGGTCAGGCCGAAGATCTTGAGATTGCGAATGGTGCGCCAGAGTTGCTCCTGCGCGGTCGACGCGATGATCGAGCCATCGCGGCGCACGCGCGGCGCTTCCTTCTGCCGCTTGACCAGGCGGAAGACCGCCGACACGTGGTTCGGCGCCCCGCGGCTGATCATGTTGAGGAAGCCGGCCTTGTGCAACGACCACACATAGACCTGCACGTCGCTGCGGCCGACATTGCTTTCACCATCGACGTCATTGATGGTGAAATCGCCCTGCCTCTCTGCGAGCTGGCAGATGATCTGCCAGAAGCCTTCATGGCCGCGCGGCACGCGGACCGAAAGCTGTGTGTTATGAAAGTGCTCCGGCCGCATCGATCAGGCCACCTTGTGCGCGCGGCGCGAGTACGGCTCGACGTGACGCGGTGTCGGCGGCTCGCCGGTGAAGAACTCGCCGGTCCAGGCCTTCAGGTCGAGTGCGCGGAGGTTGCGGTTGCGCGCGATCTCCGCAGCGTGATCGAGATTGACCACAATGCGCCGGGCGCGACCGTTCGAGCGACTGCAGATCGCTTCGAGCAGATCATCCTTAATGTCGACCTTCGGTGCGAACGCTTTGGCGAGGATCTGCGTATCTTCGAGATCGCAGGGCTGCGCCGGAAACCAGTGCAGCACGCGGTTGTGCATGCGCTCAACGGTGAGCAACTTCGCCGGCAGTTTCTCTTCGCCGATCAGGATCACGGACGCGCCGGAGGATTCCTGCAGCTCGCGCACGATCTCGATCATGCCCTTGTCGACGAGCTTGTCCGCTTCGTCGATGATCAGCGGTCGGCTGGGATTTTCGCCCAGGGCCGACTTGGCGAGATCGGACAGATCCGAGATCGGCCATTTGTCTTTGACGGTCTCGCCGCATTCGCGAAGGATGTTGCGCAGAAGCGTGCGGCGGGTCCAGCTATCACCGACCTCGACGCGGACCGCCTTGGTGCGGTTCTGCCCGAAGATCGATGCGTAGGTCTTGCCGTAGCCGGATGGGCCGTGACAGACGCCGAAGCCCGGCAGATGGGGCGAGCGCTCGATCAGGCGCGTGGTCATCGCCATGAAGGCGGCAACGTTCTTCAGTGCGACGGGGCCTTGGACGATGGGCGTGGTTGAGGCGTTCATTGGATTCCTGACTCTCCAATTGGGGTTAGGGATTGCCGGCTTCTCCGGCGGTGGCAGCGGGCTCGCCGTAAGTGGCGAGGAAACCGCGGTACTCGTGACCTTCGCGGTAGCCGCCGAGCCAGATCAGCTCGTCGGGGTCCACGTACTCGTTACGCTGGATGCGGGCTTCGATCGCGCGCGCACGATTCCAGCGCTGATGCGCTGTCTCGGCCGGGCGAAGCGACTTGACGTTGGCGGGCGCCGGCTCCTCGCGGAGCTGTGCGGCCAGCTCGGCGATACCTTCGGCGTGCGACGCCGTATGCTCGCGGTGCACTTCCCGCGCGGCGGCGAGTGCCGGCGAATCGTGGGCAGTGGTCGGCTTCGGAAACTCGATCAGCTTGCCTTGGTCGGCGAGCGCCTGGCGGTGGATCGCGCCTGCGAAATCCTTGGCCTTGATGCGGCGGGCTTCCTTCTTGACGTCCGCCATGCGCTCGTTGATCAGGCGCTTCTGCTCGGCGCGGGCCTTGGCGATCGCTGCGGCCGGATCGACGCCGGCAAGCTCCGGCGCGATGGCGGTGCCGAGGAAGGTTTCGCCATCGGCCTCGTACACATAGGCGGTGCCCATATCGTGTTCGTCCATGCGCACGAACACGGACGCACCGACAGTGAGGAAGCCGCCGATATAGTGTGCGCCGTCGATGCGGATGCCGGTCTTGGTGACGGTGCGCAGGCCATCCCTGCCGGCAACCGGCGCCAGCAGCATGTCGAGCGCGCGGACGTCCTCGATCCGGCGAATCGTGCCCGGTGCCATCGCGGCCATCGCGAATGGCGTCTGTCCGTTGAGGCCTGCATGCGGGTGGCGGCCATAGACATCGGCACACCATTCGTCGACGCGCTGCTGCAGCTCGGCCGCCGAGAGCGCGACCTGGAACATATCCTCGGGCGATTCGCCGAGCCGCTGGGCGAACGCCTTGCGGTTCTCAATCACCTTTCGGTCGGCGACGCTGTGGCCGATGAAGCCTTCGAGCGTCCGCATCAGGCCACGCTGCATGGTACCGATCGCGCGTTCGACGTGTCCCTTTTGTTCCGGCGAGAACGGCGCCGACTTCTCGTGCTCGATCAGCAGCGAGGCGAACAGACGCTGCGTCGTGTGCGCGATGAAGTCAGAACCGTTGTCGCTCTTGATCCGCTCCGGCACGCCCCAGGCGAGGATGGCCTTGCGAACTAACAGACCAACGGCGGCGGCGCGCGCGGTCTTGGAGACCAGCGCGACCAGGCGCCGCGATAAGATGTCCTCGCAGATATAGATGGCGTAGCGGCCATCAGTTGTGAGCACGTCCGCCGGCGAGGCGTCGATCTGCCAGACTTCGTTGAGCCTGGTCGCCGGCAGCGCGACGCGCGCGGCGAAGCGCATCTTGCTCTTGAATCCGTCCGGGTTGCGGATCGATTCCAGCTCGACGCGATACTCGTCTCGCCAGCGCTTCAGCGCCTCTTGAAAGGTGCGGATCGGCGGCAGGTTGACGACGCGATCGCCGACCGCGATGCGCGGGAAGCGATCAGCGACCAGGGCGCGGATATGATGCGCGGTGAGCTGCGGCTGCTTGGCGACCAGCGCGAGGATATGCACCTTCAGCCCGCCATCATTGGCGCGATCGAGCACGCCGGTGCCGCGGCGCGCGGCGGCGCGGTCGACGGCAAGGCGGGACTTCTGCCCGGCCTTGGCGTGTGCGCGCCAACGGGCCAGCGTGCGCGGGGTGACGGACCTGATCTCCTCCGAGATCCAGCCGGCGAGTTCAAGCTGGCCGGTCGCGTAGAGATCGCAGAGCTGCCGGTCAGCGCGCTTGTGCCCGATGCCGGCGCCGCGAGCGATCTTGTCGGCGAGCGCGAGCACCGCCAGCCGCGCATCGCGCGCGGTCGCGGCATGGCCCTTGACGTTGACGGCGTCCGGCTCGCTGGCGGCCTCGCGTGCAACGCTGGTGGGGATCTCGATCGCGTCGATGTGACGGCCAACATAGGCGGCGCGCGCCGCCGGCGGCATGACGTCGATCGGATACTCGGTCGCCTTGGTGCCGGCGCGCCGCTGTCCGGCCCAACCGCTGCGGCGTGCGAGCAACTGCACGCCGCGCTCGGTGCCCGGCATTTCCGGCAGGCCAGCCATTTCGGATGCGGAAAGGAACATCTTCACTTCCCGCGCTTCCGCTTCGTGTCGACCAGCGCCGCGATGCCGCCGAACCTGTCGATGATGATTTTCCTGCCGAGCCTGGTCGGATCGGCTGCGCCCATCTCGCCGATCGAGCGATGGATCCTGCAGAGCCCGCGTCGGGCCAGCGCCAGCATCGTGCCGTGGCTGTGCACGATCGAGCCGTCATAGCCGGCGGCGATGCGGAAGAGACCGCCGCGGCTGACGATGTCGATCAGTGCGAGCTGCTGTGCGCGCGTGAGGTCCGCATACTTCATCGCGCGGCCCTCCATTGCGTATCGGCGTCGCTGATCGCGCGATCGAGCTGGTCGCGGGCTTCCTTGGCGAGTTCGCGCCTGAGCAGCGGCTCGTAGGCGGTGTCGATCGCGACAAAGGCGGTGTCCTGCAGCGCGGCGTTGAGAACGCGGATGTCGCCGGTGACGGCGACCAGCGCGATCAGCCGGTGCGCGGGCATGTTGTTCCGCTCGTTGGCGGTCGACGTGTACTGATCGAGCATCCCTGTCGTGATGCTCTCGCCGAGATGTTCCGACATCGCCCTGGCGATATCGGCGCGCGACATCTGCGAGTGCTTGATCGCCTCGGCGACCGCGCGGGCGATGCGCGCCGCGCAGGTGGCGGCACGGATGCGATCCGCCGGAAACCGGTTGACCGGCGTGAGGCCGCCGAACAGATCCATCGTGTCGTGGCCGTTGCCTTTCACGGATGGGCCTCCGGCACGGGCATCGGCACCCAGGCAACCGCGTTGCCGCTGGCGTCGGTGCGATGGAGGACGTTGAAGATGCGGGCGACGGTGTCCGCGACGATCTCGTCGTAGAGCCGCGCGTCCGGGCTGCCCGTCGTGACCGGCACCATCACCGCCAGTTCCCCGCGGCCCTCGAAGCGGCCGGTGAACATGCGCGGCTGCGTGCCCTGCATCCGGGCGACCGCATATTGCGCGGCTGGGCGATCAGACGGCATCGGCGATGCCCTCCATCCCCAGCGCTTCCGCCATCGAGCGAGGCAGCGTCAGCTCATAGCAGTCGCCTGACGGCGACGAGCCGAGCCGGATCGGTGCGTCGTAGATGAAGCTGTGCTGCCGGCGCGTCGCGCGATCGCGCAGCAAGAGGAAGAAACGGCCGACTGCGATGATGTCGACCTGGACGACGACATCGCCGGAATGGGCGGGAAGCGGCTGCGTCATGAGCGCGCTCCCGTCAAGCTCAGTTTTGCATTGCGAATCTGAGTCGACCGGTTCCGCCTTGCCCGGCTAGTTCTACGGGACCGGAGACGGCCGTGGCGGTCGAACCACTCCGGCCAAATATCGTGGAGGTCTCTGCCGAGGAATTTTGCGATGATCGCGTTCGACGGCGTTCTTGGGTGCGAGAGCGCCACGCGCAGAGCGGACTCGTTCCTGCCGCTCTCGCGCGCCAGTTCAGCGAGGTTGCTGCCGAGCTTGTGAACCTCAGCTACAACGTCAGCCCGGTGCCAATTGGTGAGTCGACGCGCCATTGGTCGCTTTCGAAAGAGTGGGTCGCCCTGCCAGGCGGCCTCATTTCGGGACGTAAATGTAACGAACGTGACGAGAATGTACGTATATGTCTAAAAAATCAACTACCGAAACGCGCGACACGGTGTTTTCGGCGTCTGATTTTGCGCCGAAGCGTGAAAAACTTTTGGATATTAAGCGGATACGTACACTTTCGGAAAAGCTGGGGGAGTTGCCCGACGGGGCGCCGCTGCCCGATTGGTCGGACCTTTCGATCGGGGATCGCTTCGCAATTGCGCTCCGGCTGATTCCCAAGGAGCAGCGTGAGTCGCTGCTCGGAAAGTCATCCGGGCACATTCGGCGTTATGAGAGGGGCGTTGATATTCCGCTGACCGTGGTCGCGGCGCTCGCTGCCGAGACCGAGATCCCAATGGAATGGATCGTTTCCGGCAGAGCGATGGAGCGGCTCGCCCCCGTCGTTTACATCACGCCGCAAGAGCCGGCCGCAGATGCGCAGGACGTGCCGATTCAGAAACTCGCGTTCAAGGTCGCCGCGGGACGCGGTGAGATGATCCTTGACGAGTCTGCGGACTATGTCCGCTTCCCGCGTGCGATTCTGCAGCACCTCGGAGCGCTGCCGCAGAACGTCAAGCTGATGGAGGCGAAGGGAGAGAGCATGAAGCCGACCATCAATGACGGCGACCTGATGCTGGTCGACGTATCCGAGAGCGCGCGGCAGATCGTCGAAGGCAAGATCTTCGTGTTCTCGATCTGGGATGATGCGCTGGTGAAGCGACTGCGCCGCACGGCCGAGGCCGTGATCATGATGATCTCGGATAATCGAGATGTGTTTCCGCCGGAGGCGGTGCCTGCGAATGCGCCGATGCGGATCTTCGGCCGCGTCATGTGGGCGGGCAGAAATCTATGAGACAGGACGCAGGGGCTGGCGAATGAGAGCGATCGCGCTGTTGGTGCTGTTCATGAGTTCGCCGGCGATGGCGGATTGGTCGATCACGTCCCGAAAGGATCGCATGACCGATAAGGAGACCAAGACCGCGACGCTCGCGGCAAAGGGGCCGGACAATGGTATTTCAGCTAGGCTCACCGTCCGCTGCCTTGAAGACAAGCTGGTCGGCGGCCTTAAACTCTCGATCGACACCACGGCGACCTTCCATCCCGGCCGCATGGGATTAGTTTTCCGGATTGACCAAGGCGAGGTGCAGGGCCGTTACATGCCGGTCGATTCGTCGGGGACCGGGATGTCACTATGGGCGGATCCTGAGGAGCTGCGCGGTGCGAAACGGATCCGGGTCACGCTGGAGCCCTATCGCGCAAGAAATCTCTTTTTCGATTTTGACCTAACGGGGGTCGATCGGGTCCTCAGCTCGATCCCCTGCGTTAGTGGAACAGCGTTGACCCAATAGGAAGCCCGGTGAGCGGCCCAGGCCTGAACCCGGTCTTTCCGGAGCGGGAATTTATTTAAACTGAAATTCAAAGCCCTCTGGCCCATCTGGCAGCCTTCCTGACCCATGGCGAAGGTCCCGAGTGCGCCCGGGCCGTGAAACCGGACGTTTCACGTGGAATTGCGGTAATTAGATACAATAATCCGCCTTGGGGCCAATTGCGCCGGCCGCCCAGGCCGGCTTTGATCGGCCCATGCCCGAACTCAGCCGCCGCCGCGACCGCCACCGCCCCGAAGAGTGCTGGCACGTCGACTATGGCGATGTCCGGGTCGGCTTCATCGGCCGGCGCACCGGCGCGCCGGTCGATACCCCGCCATGGGAATGGAGCTGCGGCTTCTATCCCGGGACCGAGCCGGGCGAGCACCAGACCGGCATCGCCGAGAGCTTCGAGATCGCCCGCGCTGAATTCGAGCGCGCCTGGACGGTGCTGCTGGCGCGCCGCACCGAGGCCGACTTCCGGGTGTGGCGGGAGCATCAGGCCTTCACCGCGTGGAAATACGCAATGTGGGACGCCGGGGCGAAGCTGCCGACCCAGGTGCCCTCCGACCGCTCGCACTGCTTCTGCGGTGCGCCGATCGACATCGACGGCACCCGCGATCATGTCCGCCAGGCGCACGGCGAGATGAGGCCCGCCTGACCTGGTCAACGACCTTTGAACAGCCGATCAACCTGCCTGACGGCAGGCAGCTCGTCACGTTTGCGGACGCCGCCGGATACATCCGGCGCCTGCCGGAGGAGATCTCCGATCGGCCGGAATGGCAGCTCGCGATCGAGATGCTGATCAAGGCGGCCGAGGGCCAGACGCTCCTGATGTTCGCCCGCATCGCGATGTTGCGCGCGATCAAGGGTCACGCACCAGGCGCGACGATCGTGCCGCCGGCGCCGGTGGCTAAGAAGGCCAAGGCCTACAAGATCGTCTCGAAAGGACGTCTCTGGCCGGAAGGTGTGAAATGAATTGGTGCGCCCGCTGCGACAACTGCCGCTGGGTTTGCGAGAACCATCCGACCAAGCCTTGGCTCGGCCGGCTCGCTTGCACCTGCGGCGGCGCCGGCATGCCGTGCCCGGTGTGCAATCAGAGTGATGACGGCACGCCGCCGGAGATGCCGGAGGGCTTTGAGGTGGATGTAAAAAAGGATGATGTCTAGAAGTGGAGCCAAGCGGAGGCGAGCATGTCCCAATCAGCGATAAAATGCGGAAAGTTCGAGTATGAGCAAAAAGGCAAGACGTTTCACGGCTCGTACACGATCGAGCAGAACTACATCAACCTCAACACTCCGCACGGTTCGGCCCACGGAGGTTTGAACATTCAGACTGTCGAGGGCGCAATTCACATGTTCCTAGCTCTAGGTCGCGTGGACAGTTATCTTAGCCAGAGCAGAGTTGCGGCGATAGCGACGACAGCGAAGTAATTTCGTGCGGTTTTTTCGTAGCGCGTAGCAACGCGCCTGAAACGCTTCAGTTTCGAGAAGC
>NZ_JBVAPG010000510.1:0-473 GCF_055413685.1 Bradyrhizobium sp. LeoA1Lang
CGCGCGAGACCAGGTTGTCCAGCAGGGCCTGAACCGTTGCGGCATTCTCGGTCGCCCCTTCCACCAGCGCCAGCGGATGCTTGTTGCCTTGGCCGTCAACCCCGATCGCGGCGACCAGCACGAGATCGTCGCCGAGATGCAGCCCGTCGATTTGGACCACCAGAAGGTCGAGCGCGGACAGATCGGCAGCCATGAAGTCGGCCAGCCGCGCCGCCGACAGCGCCACGAACCTCCGCGAGGCCGCCGACTTCGAAACTCCCGATCCGGGTGGTGCCGGCACGTCACCCTCAGGCAGCCGGACAGCGCGGCCGAACCGGCGCGTCGACACATTGATCAGCATCAGGTTCATCGCCCAGCGACCGAGCCAATCCTCCTGCGCCGCCGTTTCCCAGCTCGGGATCGTGATCTCGCGGCCGTCCACGCCCCGGACCCGCGGGCGCGCGGCCGCGATCTTGCGGCCGTGGTCACCGCTC
>NZ_JBVAPG010000511.1:0-462 GCF_055413685.1 Bradyrhizobium sp. LeoA1Lang
GAGATACGGTCCCATTGCGTGTCGTTCAGAACGAGCCGATCCAGAACCCCCAAGGCTTCCTCCTAAAAGAAAGCCTTGAATCACGTTCCGTCTGATTTGAGAATCCCAAGAGTCCACACAGCCTAGCTCGAGGTCTTGCGGCTTTCAGTTCCCTCCGCCGCGGCAACGCGCTTCTTCACAGGCCTGCCCCGGATGAACTGGATGTCCATCTCGGTGCCGTTGACGCGGACCAGTTCGCAGCGGCGGTAGGCAAGCCCGGTCGAGGACAGCAGCAGGAAGAACTCCTTAAGGTTAAGGCCCTGGATCGAGCCTTCGACGTTCAGCGCCGCGTCATTTTCGTGAGCGTCATCCGGCGACCACGCACTGAGGGCTGATCTGGTCGGCTAGGAAGATCTCGTGGATTGTTTCGTCACGAGGTCACCATGTCAAAAGATAGTTGTAAGGATGGCGATAAGGATAGGC
>NZ_JBVAPG010000512.1:0-455 GCF_055413685.1 Bradyrhizobium sp. LeoA1Lang
TTACCAGGTTGCGGGGCTGCTGCGCAGCAGCCCCGCAACCTGGCCCTAACCCATCAACCCGCCCTGCCGCCTCAAGCGCCGGGCTCCTGTCCCTGATTATCCTGTCTCACTACAGGGGTGCAGTTCAGTACCGCTCCTCACGACCGTCCCCGGAAAATGCCTTGTCGACTGGCGGACTTTCACCGGGGATGTTGGCACAACGCTGTGGTGCGAGCGCCAGGTCGTAGAGGGATGATGGCGCGACATCCCCCGCCGCCGCGCATCTGCGCGCAATCCATCCGGTGACGACGATTTAGTGATGTTCCCATCCGACAGTTTCATCACGGCTGAGAGCATCGCCGATCTTGCCCCGAGATTATCCACCACGATCGATGGAAAAAAGCCGTCACTGCCGGCTTCCGCTCCACGTCACGTGAGTGGTCCTCGTGCGCCTCGTTAAGGGTGATCATGCGGCC
>NZ_JBVAPG010000513.1:0-449 GCF_055413685.1 Bradyrhizobium sp. LeoA1Lang
CAGGGAAAGCCGGAATGCTTCGGTTGAACCTGTGGTCCTACCCCCGTGCTTTTTGTTGCACGGGACCCACGGGTGCAACCAGCACCCGGCTTTCCCTGCGCCCTCTGATATCGAGGAGGGTGGAAAGGTACGCAAAGCTCGGACGCAAAGCGCCGCGAGAATGCGAACTCACATCCCTCACGCTGTTTGAAATTTGAATCCGAACTTGCGGCGATGCTGTAGGGTGGGCAAAGCGAAGCGTGCCCACCATCCCGAGCACGGCGCTGGATGGTGGGCACGGCGCAAGTGCGCCTTTGCCCACCCTAGAGCACTATCTAACAGTCCTAGCATTACAGTTGTCTTTTTGTTTTGAAGTGCGCGCGCTGGGCGGCGGCCTGGTGAGCTCTACGCCAAAGTGACCATGCGATGATGTGTGCGGGTTGGATTCGCTTTCGAGCGAGTCTGATGGC
>NZ_JBVAPG010000514.1:0-447 GCF_055413685.1 Bradyrhizobium sp. LeoA1Lang
ACCAGGCGAACTTCGAGATCACCACGTGGCTCACGAGTGCGGTCGAGGCCATGCCGCTCTCGATCAGGCGCGGCAGCACCTTCGCTTGGACCACACCATCGGTGCAGCTGCGGCAGCCATATTTAGGACGGATCGTGCGCAGCACCCGCAGAATCGCCGGGATGATGTCCAGCACCTCGCTGACGTCCTCGCCGATCTTGTGGAGCTGACCTTGGCAGCATGGGCACGCGATTGCCTCCGGCTCCAGCACCTGCTCGCAGCGCGGCAGGTGCTTTGGAAGCGCGCCGATGTTGCGGCGCGCCTTCTTGCGCGGTTTGCTGGGTGGCTTCGCCACAGCCACATCATCGTTGGCGGGCGCAGGCAGCGTAGGGTCAGCCTCAAGATCGCCCAGCTCGAGCGCAAGCTGTTCGTCCACGAGCACCGCAAGCCGCTCCGACCGCTTCCCGA
>NZ_JBVAPG010000515.1:0-448 GCF_055413685.1 Bradyrhizobium sp. LeoA1Lang
GTGCGCGCGACGCGCGGCACGGCATTGCGCCGTTCGTGGAGTTGGGGTTTGCGTCGTGGTCGGGCAGGGTGCGCGCGGGAGGATCGTGAATGGGGTTGGGGGGATAGCGGGGGGGCGGCGCGGAGCGGGTGTGGGTGGGTTGCTGTGGAGGGTTCTGCGGGGCGGGGGGCGGGGGGGGGGGGGGGGGCGCGGGGGCGGGGGGGGGGGGGGGGGGGGGGCGGGGGGGGGGGGGCGCGCGGGGGGGGGGGGGGGGGGGGGGGGGGGGGGGGGGGGTGGGGGGCGGGGGGGGGGGGGGGGGGCGGGGGGGGTGGGGGGGGGGGGGGCGGGGTGCGGGGGGGGGGGGGGGGGGCGGGGGGGGGGGGGGGTGGGGGTGGGGGGGGGGGGGGGGTGGGGGGCGGGGGGGGGGGGGGGGGGGGGGGGGCGGGCGGGGGGGGGGCGTCGGCGGGGG
>NZ_JBVAPG010000516.1:0-445 GCF_055413685.1 Bradyrhizobium sp. LeoA1Lang
AAGCCTTCGTGGTAACGCTTGTCATGGCGTGGTCTCCAGCCCGGCGCGTCAACGCCGGGTGATTCGAGGTTGATCACCCCGGAGACTACGCCACTTTCAATTCCAACCGCTTTTCGGACGGCACCAAATTCGTCGTATCCTTCCGTTGAGGATTTCGTCGTAACGACGAAGACCGGTGAAGGCCGCCTGCCGAGTGAGGGGTGTTGTTCAGAACTGTCCTTTTGGACAGTGATAAGCGCAGTGCCCAAGTCGAACGGCTCGAAGTAGTGGACACGGTCGGCGGCGGCGCTGGTCCGGGGATGAGAAACTCAAGATCATCCTAGCATTACAGTTGTTTTTTTAGTGGGTTTCTGAATCCATGGGCAACCATGATTCGAAGATCGTGGACGCAGGCAGCGTCGATTGAGGAGACGCTTGCGTTGTGGGCGGCGTCGCTTCGGGAGAT
>NZ_JBVAPG010000517.1:0-441 GCF_055413685.1 Bradyrhizobium sp. LeoA1Lang
CCCTCTCCTGCAGCAGCTTCTCCGCGGGTTCGATCATGAGCGAGCTCAGTCCGTCGCGCGCAATCAGCGGCCGGGTGGTCTCGCCGCCGGGTAGCTGCGTGTCGGGTAGGTGGGGAGCGGCGTATCGCGCGGGGCCGTGGGGCGGGTGGTCATGGTGGGCGGCGTGGTGGGGGGGGGGGGGGGGGTGGTGGGGGGGGGGGGGGGGGGGGGGGGGGGGGGCGGGGGGGGGGGGGGGGGTGGGGGGGGGTGGGGGGGGGGGGGGCGGGGGGGGGGGGGGGGCGGTGGGGGGGGTGGGGGAGCCGAATCTACTGTGCTTGGTTCCGGAAGAGGACCCACAACGGGGTCCGCGCAGCGCTGGCCGATTCGGTTCCGCTGTGCCCACCAACCGAATAGCCCCCCCGCCCCCCCCCCCCCGCGACCAGAACCATGCAGATGGCGATG
>NZ_JBVAPG010000518.1:0-439 GCF_055413685.1 Bradyrhizobium sp. LeoA1Lang
CGCCGCCCCCCCCCCGGAGCGCGCCCCCGCGGCCGCGCACGCCCACCAGCCCCGCGGCGTCCGCCTGCCCCAGGGCCAGAAGCCCCTCACCCCGCCCACGCCCGGCGGCAAGCACACCCCGCCCCCCCCCATCCCCGGCCACACCGAGCAGCATGCCCCCTCCCCCCCCCCCCCCCCCCCCCCGCCCCCCCCCCCCCCCCCCCCCCCCCCCGCCCCCGCCCCCCCCCCCCCCCGCCCCCCCCCCCCCCCCCCACCGCCCCCCCACCCTCTCCCCAACGCCGCCCCCCACCCACAAAACGCAGCCGATCACCGCCAGCCACAGACCACCCCACAAGTCCGCCCCACCCCCGCCGCACCCCACGTCGACCGCCCACCCCCGGCAGATCAGCCAGCAGGTGAGAAGCCAGCCGAGATAGATGGAGAGTGGAACACCGAACAT
>NZ_JBVAPG010000519.1:0-435 GCF_055413685.1 Bradyrhizobium sp. LeoA1Lang
GGCTTCTCATAGTTAGCAAGCAGTTGATCCAGCAGTTCAGGTGTAATCGTCGTGTCGGTCGTCATGTGAGTCTCCTCGGTAAGGTAAACTCACAGAAACCTGCTTACACATTCTTTCTGACACCCTCTCGGTCCCGGCCGTCGGCCCGATCGTGGCGCTGACCTATGCCAGTGCGATCGACGATCCGGGACGGTTCACATCATCGAAGCAGGTGGGCGCCCATTTCGGCTTGACGCCGAAGAAGCATCAGTCCGGCGAGACCGACTACACCGGCCGGATCAGCAAGATCGGCGACGGCGCGGTGCGCACGGCGCTCTACGAGGCCGCCCACATCATGCTGACCAAGCCGGTCAAGGGCTGTGCGCAATTGAAGAGCTGGGCGATGCGGATCGCCCGGCGCGCCGGCATGAGCAAGGCCAAGGTGGCGCTCGCGCG
>NZ_JBVAPG010000051.1:0-52369 GCF_055413685.1 Bradyrhizobium sp. LeoA1Lang
AGCAGCCGGTTCTCAAGGGTGAGGTCGGCCACAACTTCCTTCAACGCGGCCGTCTCACGACGCAGATCCTTTACCTCGCCGGAGGTTGCCGCACGTGCCGTATCCCCCGCCAGACGGCGCTTACCAGATTCGTCGCAGGATCGAAATGCAGACCCCAGACGTGCTGCAGCAGCAGACTTCGAGTGATGACTTCACCGGTATGGCGAGCAAGATACTCCAAGAGTCTGAATTCCCGGGGCCTTAGCCCGATCTGTCGGCCAGCCCGGGACGCGGTTCGGGCCACGAGGTCCATCTCCAGATCGCCGACCCGCAGCACGGTTTCCTGGCGAACCGAAGTGCCACGCCGGGACAGCGCATCAACACGAGCATGCATTTCTGCGCAGGCGAACGGCTTCACGAGGTAGTCGTCGGCGCCTGCACGCAGACCGTTCACGCGATCAGCAACTTCGCCGAGCACACTGATGATCAATGCGGGAGTCCCGATTCCGTCTTGCCTGAGGCGGCGGATGACTTCGATCCCATCGATGTCCGGCAAAATGCGATCGACGGTCATGACGAGATATTCGGCAGCGCGACCAAGGCGCAGCCCTTTCTCGCCGTCAGTCGCGATTGAAACGTCATAGCCAGCGGCACCCAGGCAGCTACCAAGCTCCCTGGCGGTCCACCAATCATCCTCGATGACGAGAACACGACGCGTACTGTTCGGCATGACATCACCTCCACCGCGGGTTCCGGGCTTCGGGATCGTGTCGGTCGCATTGAGACGTCAATGCACTAACACCGCCGCTGATGGACAATTCCGCAGGCACTTGGAGACGACCGATCATTTTTCAGTCGCAGACTGTTTAGAGCTGCATCAGAGATCCGCGAGATCGGTGACATGACGTGCCCGTTCGCATGGTTGCGTCGGCAGCATGGGACGAATGGATGCGAGATCGAGCTCTGCGTCCGCCAGCCCCTGAGCTGCCGCACGCCCTAGCCATAGACGTGCCGCTTCCGGATCGCGTTCGCCCGCCAGCCCGCGCGCTAAATATCGGCCCAGCATTTTCTGAGCTTCCGCATGCCCCCGCTCAGCGGCCGCTCGGAACCAGTGCTGCGCGACCGTGCGGTCGGTCGGCACGTCATAGCCACCGCCGCTCAGCAAGCCTAGCGCGAACATGGCGCCAACGTGACCCTTGCCGGCAGCCTTCTCGAACAACGCCGTTGCCGCGAGAGGATCGCGCGGTCCACCCCGGCCGTTCACCATCATCTCCGCCAGCGCCGCTTCGGCGTCCGCGATGCCGACCGCGGCGGCGCGCGAAATCCACGCGCGGCCTGCTTCGGCGTTTGCCTCAATGCCACGTCCATCGACAAGCATGCGGCCATACCAATACTGCGCGCTCGCAACTTCGTCAGCCGCTCGGCGCAGATACTGGGTCGCCTGCCGCTCGTCCCGCTCAACGCCAACGCCCGTCGCCAGACAGAGCCCGTAGTTGAGTGCCGCCACCAGATCGCCGGCCGCAACTGCCTGCTCGAGCCAAAGGCGCGCCTTGGCCAGGTCTTCGGGGTCGCCATCACCGACACCTCGCAGGAGAAGGTTGGCGAGATCCACCCGGGCCTGCAGATCGCCGGCGTCAGCGGAGATCCGGAGCCAGTTCGCCGCCTCTCTCGGATCGCGCGCCACCCCGGCGCCGGTCAGATAAAGCAAGCCAAGCGCCCGCGCCGCCGTGTGGTGGCCGGCCTCTGCCGCACGGCGGAACCAGATCGCCGCCTCTGCGTAGTTGGGCGGCAACGATCCGCCCCTGACATATAAGTCGCCGACAAGCGCCGCCGCGTCCGGATCACCGGCCAACCCCGCCCTGCGCAGCCACGACTCGCCTTCTGCCAGGTTTGGTTTGACTCCAAGCCCGCACATCAGTGCGCGTCCCCAGCTCGCCTGGCCGGAGCGATTGCCCTTGACGGCCGCCTGCCGGTAGAGCTCGGCCGCGACCGCGAGGTCGCGTTCCGCTCCAACCCCGCGTTCGGTCATCACACCAAGCAGATAAATCGCCGATACCAACCCTGCCTGTGCCGCATGCCGGAGATTTTCGACCACCTTGCGCTGCCCTTCGTCATCGGTGACCGATCGCGCTAGCGACTGTGCGTATCCCAGCGCGCCCTGAGGACAACCGGCTTCGGCGGCGCGCTGATACCACCGGCGCGCCTCCTCCAGGTTGCGCATCGATTCCGGGCCGGACGTCAGGATGTAGGCAAGCACAGCCTGTCCGTCCGCGGAGCCGTGCTCGGCTGCCCGCCGTGCCCATTTCTCCGCCGCCACAAAATCAGGTTCTAGCGCCACTTGGTCTGAGAACAGGCCTGCCACGCTCGAGTTGCCTGCAACAGCTTGCCGGTTCACTGAGGGGCCAGAGCCGTGGACGTGCAGCGCGGCGAGCAACCACTGGGCCTCAACATGGTCCTGAGCCGCGGCACGCGCGAGCCAACGCACGCTCTCTGTGAGGCTGACCGGGACGCCCGAACCTTCCAGATAGCAGCGGCCGACCCGGTATTCGGCCTCTGCGATGCCAGCGCCGGCGGCACGGGCGAACAGCATGAAGGCCTGCGTCACGCGGGACTGCTTGCTCAGGTGGATTGCGCGCCGCAGTGCTGCCGATGCCGACAGCAGGCTGATGATACGATCGAGAAAACTCAACCGCGTTGTACGTGCATTCTTGCGGCTCGTGGTCACTTTGCCGGTGCATCTCATGGCTCGCGCATTCCCTCCGACATCACTGGTAGAATTTGGCCAAGGAGGTAAGCCATGACAGTGCGCTTGCCGACCTTGATGTCGGCAGCAACCGGCATGCCGGGCATAATGTGAAAGCCAGCCGGCAAGTCGTGGAGCATCAACCGGTCGAGGGTGATGCGCGAACGGTAGAAGGGCTCCGTGTTGGCGGGGTTCACAGGAACCGAGCCAGAGTGGGCCTTCGTGCTGTCCTGCGCGGTGAAGCTGTCGGCGCTGACGGTGCGAACCGTTCCGTACGCCAAACCGTACTGTGTCGACGGAAGGGTGTCGAACTTGACCGCCACCGCGGCACCGACGTGGACGAAGCCGTTATCACGCCCTGCAATGTTCGCTTCGATCTCAAGAGGAGCATCAACGGGCACCAGCGTGATCAGTTGCTCGCCCGTTTGCAGCACGGAGCCCTCGGAAACCTTGGCAACCGTCAGCACCGTGGCATCTCGTTCGGCGTGCAGTTCGATCAATTGGCGCCGCAACCGCGCCTTGTTCAGCGATTCCCGGGCATCGCTCAGCTTTCGGGATCCTTCCGACAGCGCCTGGGCGATCTGGACGCGCCAATTCTGATCGTAGGCGTCACGCTCGGCAATCATGGCGGCGAGTTCGGCCTTGGCGCTCTCGCCCGTTTTGATCGCAGTGGACAGACTGCGCTCGATCTCGAGCCGGTTGTCGGTTGCGATCAAGGCGTTGAGCTGACTGCCGACTTGCAGTGCCTCCAATTTCTTGCGCATCGATTCCACTGTTTGCGCGACGGCCAACCGCTCGCGGAAGGCCGTTACATCCGTGGTCGACCGCGCCGCTGTTGATGCCAGGGCATCGATCTTCTGACGATACGACTCCAGCTTTGACCTCCGTTCCGACTCGCGCTGCGCATGGATCGCAGCCTGCAGCAACATCGGCGGATCAACTCCGGAATATTGGAAGGACCGGTCCTCCACCTCCGCCTGCATGCGCGCCGCCTCGGCCTGCAGGCTGGAGACCTGGGCTTGCAGCGCGCCGACATCGGCGCCGGCGAAGGTAGGATCAAGCCGAGCAAGCATGTCGCCCCGATGAACGCTTTGCCCTTCCGTCACATCGATCGAGCGTACAATCGACGTTTCCAGTGGTTGCATGACCATCATCGGCGCCTGGGAGATCACCTTTCCCTGTGCGGTCACAACCCTGTCGATCGGGATCAGCCACATCGCCACGATGCATGCGGCAAACATGCTGCCAATCATCCAGATTGTGCCGCGCGCCGCGCCGGGGACTGGGGCGGCGATGATGGCTTTGGTCGGCGACTGGAATTCCAAGACCGCCAGAAGCGTCGTCTCCTCCGATCGGCTCGTGAGACTAGCTGCGCTGGGCGGGCGAGTGAGCAAGAGCGACATGACATGGCCCTCGACTGTCGAGATGGCGGCTCTGTTGCATCCAGAGCTGGCGGTAGATGGCGCAGCGTTCGAGGAGCAAGCGGTGCGGCGCGATGTCAACCACCTTGCCCCTTTCCAGGACAAGGATCTGATCACAGTCAATCAACGACGACAGGCGATGCGAAATGATCACCATGGTCCGGCCGCGTGCGATGCGAAGCAGACTGGCGTTCAGCAGGGCCTCGCTCTCCGGGTCCAGCGCGCTGGTCGCCTCGTCCAGGATCAGGATTCGTGGATCGTTGATCAGTGCACGCGCAATTGCAATCCGCTGCCGCTGTCCGCCTGAAACGTTCGGCGAGCCTTCCTCGATCAGCGTCTCGTAGCCATTCGGCATGCGCTCGATGAATTCCTCGGCACCGGCGAGGCGCGCGGCGACCACAGCGTCGTCCAACGTCAACCCGGGCCGTCCGGCGATGATATTGTCGCGTATCGAGCCGCGGAACAGAAAGTTCTCCTGCAGCACGACACCGAAGCTCTGGCGCAGGTGACGCAGATTGATCTCGCGCACGTCGTTGCCGTCGATCTTTAGGAAGCCGCTGTAGTCGCGGTTGATCCCTTGCAACAGCCGCGCCAATGTCGATTTGCCGGATCCGCTGCGCCCAACGATGCCAAGCATCGTGGCGGCCGGCACCTCGAAGGTGACGCGGTCGAGCGCGGGAATCTTCGTGCCTTCATAGGTGAAGCTGACATCCTCGAACGAGATGGCGCCGGCAAATCGCGGCAGGAGCCCGCCAAATGCGGCCTCCGCCTCCGGCGGCCGATTCAGCACGGAGGCGACTTCGCCGATCGCGGCTGAAACCCCCTGGTAATCCTCAATCAGACGCGCCAGCCCGACGAGCGGCTGGGCGACGCGCATGCTGAGCATCATGAAGGCGAACAGCGCACCGACCGCATAGCCGGTATTGTCCGTCAGGGCCATGTAGGCGCCCACCAGCACGATACCGACCGACATGAAGCGTTCGATCGGCGCGACGATCGTCTGGGGCCAATTCGTCAGCTTGCCGAAGGCGAGGCGCCACGCCGCGGCATCTGCGACACGCGCGTCCCACAGCGCCCTGCGCTGCGGCTCCAGGGCGAGCGATTTTATCGTCTTGATGCCGAAAACGGTCTCGCCTAGTGCCGATGCCTTCTCGGTCTCGGCGCGAACCACCCTGCCGAACACGTGTCGCAGCGGCCGCAAGAAAGAAAGAATAACCAGCATGATCGACGCCGCGCAGGCCAGAACCATCGATGCCAGGAAGGTGTTGAGATAGAACAGGAATGGCAGCAGTACGATGAGCGTCGTCAAATCGAGGAACGTGCTCAGCAGCTTGCCGGTGAGGAATTCGCGGACCTTGTACACTTCCACGATCTTGTGCATCGTTTCGCCGGCGGGGTGCCGCTCGAAATAGTCAAGCGGCAGCCGCAGCACGCGATTGAAGACATGCAGGTTCAGTTTTGCGTCAAGTCGCATGCCTACGATGAGAACGATCAGCCGGCGGGCGTAGCCGAGGAGGACCTCGAACACGGCTGCAATGGCGAGCAACGCACTGAGCAGCGCGAGCGTCGAGTAGCTATTGTGGGTCAGAACCTTGTCCACCACGTTCATGACCAGCAATGGCGGAAAGATCGTCAGAAAGCTCAGCGTCAGCGACGCAAGCCCCACATCGCGCAGCGATCGCCTCTCCTGCAGCACCAGGCCGGCGAGCCAGCCCAGGCCAAACGGTCTGTCGGTCTCCGGCTGACCGCGCCGCGCGCGCAGCAGGACCGCCTCGCCTGACCAGACCCGCTCCAGCCGCAGCTGGTCCACCGCAATGTCGCACTCGCTCGCGCCAGCGCGAGGATTCCTGAGGATGACCACATTGTGCTCGGCATTCACGCCGACCAACAATCCGGCGCCACCTTCGGTGAACAAAAGCACCACCGGCCCGGCGTCCTGCAACCGCATCAGTTGACGCCATCGCAGCCGTACCGCTCGCGCCCACATGCCGGCGTTCTGTAGCCAGGCGGAAAGCGCCGCAGCGGACGGCATTTGCTCACCATGGATGCAGGGAAACTCGCGCGGATCGAGCTCCATGCCATGGAATCTGGCCGCATTCATCGTGGCCGCCAGGCGTGGGTGGATCTCGTCGCCGCCGGCACTGCTATGGCGTGCCGCGCCATCCCTCACCGCACGACACCCATCGCCGGGACTGGCTGCGGATACCAGCCCCGCGCTATGGATGCCCAAGCCGAAAGTCTGCCGCCCAAGAGCTCCACGAGCGGCCCCTTCCAATCCATCTTCAACCCAACGGGCGAGGCATTCGCTTCGGCGAGGCGGGCGTTGTCGCCGCTTCAAGCCTCGGCGGAAGCCTGCATCGTCCTCGTTTGAGTCACCCGTGCAGCGGGCAAAGCCAAACGCCATCGGTAAGCGCTGGCCCGGCCCTCAGCCGTGCGGATGAGAGCCCGGCATCGACATGGTGGATCGATCCGGTTCAGGGATCGCCGCCAAGCTGCCAAACAGGCCATGCGCCTCGTTCTCCACGCCGGCCGTAAAGTAGATCTTGTTGGGATCGCTGTTGGCACTGCCATTGCCGGGAACGAGGGCCCAGAGATCGCCAATCGTGATTGGCGCACCCTTGGCGTCGAGCAACTTGCCCTCAAAATGATCGTCCTTCAAATCGAAAACATTAATCGTGCCGTCACCGAAATTCCCGACAAGAAGATCGTTGGCGAACTCTCCAAAGCTGGAGGGCGCGATCGCAAGCCCCCACGGAGAATCGAGCGGCCCGCGCGATGCTACCCTGTTGAGCAAGTGACCTTCCAGGTCGAACTCGTCCACAAAGCCGTGGCCGGCACCAGCAACGTCATCATGCTTGTCCGCATCCTGCAATGCGAACGTAACGAACAAATGGCCATCAAGAACCTGGACGTTGAAGGGCGCATAGCCCTTCGGCAGATGCCGATCGGTGAAGCTGTTCACCTGCTTGAAGTTCTGGTCGAAGACATCGACCGTTCCGTTGTGGAAGTTGGCGGCGAAAAGGAAGGTGCCGTCGTCGTTGCTGCCGATCGCAAGGCCCTTGTAGACGGCACCCTCGCCCGATTTATCGACCGCGATGACCGAGCTTGTGGGGTCTACGTTGGGATTCCATCCGGATATGGTGCCGCTCTCGGTTGCGAACATGAACAGCGAGGATCCTGTCGTGCCGTGGCTGCTGACGTCGAAACCGCCTCCGCCGTTGAACACCTGCCCGGTGGGATCGGAATGGTCCTGGCCCGGGAGCGCGGCGACCGTTACAAGCTTAGGCCCGGCCGGCATTCCGGCACCATCATAAATTGTCGCCACGCCCGTGCCGTTGTCCGAGACCCAAAAAGGACTGGTCGAGCTGTGGGCAACGCCCCAGGGATTGATGAGGTTTGGATCGATCGTCGGCGCGGCGCCAGGGGTATCCGAAACCAGATTGGTCTGCGTGAAGGCGACCTCCTCCTGGTTTTCATGATGGTGATGGTGGTTATGATGGTCGTGATCCAGACTCATTGCGTCCATGGTTTCCTCCAGTTTCGTAACGCGCGTGTCTTCCGCCCCGGTCGACGGCACGTTGATCTGAGGCCATCCCCTTTCGGAGGTGACAGCGCTTCTGGAAAAGGGAAATTCTGAACGCCCGTGGGGCACGAGCGACAACCTATAGTATCTGTTCGGACATCGCGCCGACTCAAATGACCTTTTTGTTAGTTTTTTCACGATCGGGTGACAGTTGGCAGATTTGTTCGCCGTCGAGACCTTTGAGACAAATTGAAGGATTTTGCGGAGGGAGGATTTCTGGTTCATCGTAGCCACCAGGAGCGAAGATGAAACAGAAATCCGGACCGGGCAAAGCGCCGGCAGAACAAGTGCTAAAGGACATTCGGCGTCAGACGCGCCGGCATTACTCGGCAGAAGAGAAGATCCGCATCGTGCTGGAAGGACTTCGGGGCGAGGAGAACATCTCCGAACTTTGCCGCCGAGAAGGCATCGCCGCCTCGATGTATTATGGCTGGTCCAAGGAGTTCCTCGAATCTTATTGATGTCTACGTCGGACGTCTGCGAAGAAAGATCGATAGCGAACAAGCCTATCCAATCATTCATACAGTTCGCGGTGTGGGATTCTGTGTCCGGCCCTCTGTTTGAGACTTCACAGTTGGGTCTCGGACCGAGGTCGAGGTGTACGACCTACACCAGCCTTTTCGCGCGCGATCTCGTGGCGCAGCACTTCGATACCTGGAATATCTGAAGGCGGTGAAAGAAACTCGCGCTCAAAGCCGTTTGCTTTGTCCACGAACGTCAATCGAGCGCTGGATGGCACTACGCGGATCGCGCCACTGGATGCTTCAGCGTCTCCAACGAGCACAGAAAGACTTAGCCCGAGCCCGCGAGCAATCTTGCTCGCGATCGGAATAGTTCGGCTTTTTCCTCTTTCAACTTTCGACAGCCTCGCGCGGCTGACGATCCGCGCGGCCGGATCGCACTTGATTTCGCGATTCCCGGGAAGATTTCCGAATTTAAAGCTGCCACTTCTTCGGATCGCTGTAAGCGTCCAATGCACTCTTGGCGGCAGCCTTCAGAAAGTTTTGGTCGTTCGAGACAACGTAGGCGGTCGCGCCGATGTCTCGCAACGCCGCAGCGTCCTCCAGGCTTGACACTAGCACCATCATCGGCATCCTCGCAGCATTGGCCGCCGCGGCAATCCTTGCGACCGCCTTTTTCATTCCCGTGCTGCCCATCGACGCAGTCAGATCACCCCTTCCGATGAAGAAAGCATCGACCCCACTTTGCGACGCGATGGCGTCGATTTCGTCCAGCGCAGCTTCATCCTCGATCATCGCTACACAGGCGACCCGGGCATCCTGTTCGTCCATGTGATCAGACATGGAGGCACCGCCAAATCGGCCCGCTCGGGTCGTGCTCGAAAAGCCTCGGCTTCCCCCGCGATAGCGACAGGCTTGAGCGATCGCCTTCGCCTTGGCCAATGAATCACAATGGGGAACGAGGACGCCGGTGGCACCGCAGTCCAGAACAGACAATATGCTGGCGGCTGTTGGCTCCGAAATCCGGACGAGCGCAGCCGTTCCACTCGCTCTGGCAGCAAGACAAGCCAGATCAATCGTGCCGCGGTCGAAGGGGGCATGTTCCTGATCGACAATGACGAAGTCGTAGCCGACGTCGCCGATAATCTCGATCGCGTGACTCGTCGGCGTCTTGATGAATGTTCCGAGAACATGCTCACCCTTTCGAAGCCTTGAGCGAAACTCCGTGACTGGCGAACGCAGGCTGGCCATGTTTTCTTCCTCTCGCAAAAAAGCAACTTCGTTCGGCGCCCAATCAGCCGGCAGGTCGGCATCGCTTGGGCGGCCTTTGGAATTGTGGCGCTCGGTTGGACGACGACCGTAAGGCTCCGGACGTTTGTTCTGGAGCGCTTTCGACAGTGATTTCATCAAATGAAACTCGGTTTTGCGCAGGCCAGGGCACCGCAGGCCGGTTGTCCGGTTTCGGACCGGAGTGACCTGAATGTTTCATCTGGTGAAACATTTCTCGAATTGCGTTGGCGAGGGGGATAATCCTGTTCAGTTTAGGAGACGGGCAGGTTAGCTCGGCAATGCGCTAAGCCGCTCGACTCTTGGCGAAGCGCAAACAAACAAGGTCCGATCCACGGGCCGGTATCGAACGGGCACCGGGAGGCCGTTGAAATGAAGCTTGATTCATCAATCTTGATCGATTCCTACGCCAGCCATCTGCAAGACTGGCCTCCCGCTGAGCAACGCCGCGCCCGTGGCGTGTCGCCCGGGGCGGCAATGACCAAAGCGCGCCAGACGTCCGCTGAAGACGCTTGCAGTGAAGGCGGGCCGACGTTGTCTGCGAAAAAGTCCGGTCAGGTCTCATCCCGCCGATTGGAAAGCGTCATGCCTGATCCGGTTTTAGCTTCCAAAGGTTCGGTTCGCGCTGCGCGAGGACGCACAAAGCAACAAAGCGGAGATCGTTGTCGGTCCAACTCGAAAAGGGGCGATGCGCTGCCGGCCGAGTGCTCTTATCAGCCCGTCGAAGCCGCGCAGCGGGTACTGCGCGTGCTTCGCGCGATGAATTCACTCCGCTCCGCGTCGGTTGCCGAGCTTCACACGATCACCGGGCTTTCGAAATCAACCATCGTCAGGATGCTCGATACGCTCATCCATGAAGGCTATGTCATGCGTGACAATTTCATCGGCGGATATCGAGTTACTTCCGAGGCGCAGCACCTCAGCAATGGATTCCGAGGGCTTCCACTCGTTATCGAGGCGTCGCGGCCATGGGCAGTGAAACTCACGGAACGGATCAAGTGGCCGGTCAGCGTCGCCACGGTCCACCACGGCAAACTCAGCGTTGATTTCACCACCTCGGCCATCAGTCCATGGGCGTTTCCATTTGCCACCCTGCACCGTCAATTGAGCTTGGCGAATAGCGCGTTGGGACGCTGCTATCTGGCCTTCTGCTCCCCGAGGGAGCAGGAAGATTTGCTGCGTGGCCTGGGAACGAGCGGAAAAGCTGAAGAGAAATTCGATCCTGTGGTCCTTGACCACGCGTTGAAAGCGGCTCGCCAAAATGGGTTCGCGGTCGAGGACGGGATGCGCGGCTCTCGGAAATTCCAATTTATCGGCGTTCCCGTTTTCAACGAGGGCGTGTGCGTTGCGTGTCTCGGCGTGGGATTCTACGCCACGGCACCGGCGGCGGCGCATATCGTATCCGACGTTTACACTCCGACACGCGAAGCGGCGGATATGATCGAAAAGGGCATCGCGAGATTGCGGGTGTGGTCGGTTGAATAAGCTTGGAAATCCAAGAGGCAGTTTCATGAAGCGTAAGGTCATAGTCACGTGTGCGGTAACCGGGGCAAGCGCACTCACGAGCAATAGCAGATACGTGCCGATCACGCCGAAGCAGATCGCCGACGAGATCGTCAACGCCGCCAAAGCCGGCGCTGCCATTGCCCACGTGCATGTTCGCGATCCGCAAACGGGAGCACCTTCCAGCGATCTGGATCTCTACGAGGAGACCGTCGACAGAGTTCGATCCTCCGCAATCGACATTGTTCTCAATTTAACCGGCGGTCCGGGAGCAGGTTATGATCCACCGGTCGAAGATGGGGGCGAGATTGTGGGTGTGGTTTCGCCCGCCAAACGGACGCAGCACATCGTGCAGCTACGGCCCGAAGTCTGCACCCTCGATGTCGCAACAATGAATTTCGGGTCGCGGGCCATTGTCAATACACCAACCCATCTGAAGTTCATGGCGGCGAGAATGGTCGCGGCCGGCGTAAAGCCCGAGTTGGAAGTTTTCGACCTCGGTCACTTGCGCCTCGCCCTTCAATTGCAGAAGGAGGGGCACCTGCCAACACCCTCTCGTTGTTCCAGTTCTGTCTCGGAATTCCCGGCGGTGCGCCAGCCAATACGGAAGCAATGCTGCTCATGAGAAGCATGGTTGAGGCGGGCACGACCTGGTCGGCGTTTGGCATATCGCGGGCGCAGTTTCCGATGGCAGCGCAATCCATCATTCTCGGCGGGCACGTTCGTGTTGGACTGGAGGATAACCTTTTCCTCTCGGAGGGCGAACTTTCGCCGGGCAACGCTCCGCTGGTAGAGCGCGCGTGCGCCATTGTGGATTCGCTTGGCTGTTCGGTGGCCACACCCAAGGAAGCCAGGGAGCTGTTGTCCCTTACGGCCAGGTGAGTCGTTGGGGGCCGCTTATTCCGCGAATATCCACAACTCCCGAATCGGGTGCGAATACGTCAAGTTCGCAAAACAGCGCGTCGGGTCATGGCCCGGCAAATCAGGAGGTCGTCGTTGGAAGGTGCAGGCAACAAGAAACATCCCGACCCTTCATCGCAGGGGTGGATGATACGGCCAGGAAAAATCTCCACCCTTGTCGGACCATTCTGGGAGCGACGCGTTGGCGGCGACGTACAGATTGGAATCGTTTGCGACCCCCGCCACGACAACGGCAAGGGCAAGATGCACGGCGGCCTGTTGATGACGCTGGCTGACATGGGCATGGGAGCGGTCATTCGTTCAACCGGCGACGATGTCCAGTGTGTCACCGTTCAACTCGACGTCGCGTTCCTGCAAGCGGTCGACATTGGCGACTTTGTTACGACCGAATGTCACATCCAGCACAGGACGAGCCGTACGATCTTCGTGTCGGGTACGCTCAAAACAGGTGAAAAAGCGGTCGCCAGTGCTCAAGGCGTCTTCAAGTCGTTAGCCAATGTCGGGTTGGCGTGGCAGGGGGGCTAACGTTTCAGCGAGCGAAAACATCGAAATACGTTCTTCCAATCCTCGGCGAAATTGGTCTGATTGGCAGACTTTCGCACGCCGGCTGCAAAGCCACATCGCTGCTAAAATCGGAGAAAAGCCGTGTACGCCGCAGACGATCCAAGGAGCACCATGCCTCAAGCGGGGACGACCGCGAACGCCGCCAGGACGTTCAAAAGGGCCGAATATGCCCGCTGGTACGAGCAAGCTCCACAGGAGCAAGGTCCGGGAACGCAGACCTGGTACACCCGCGGCCAAAACATGATCGTGACATACACAAAGGCAGATGTGGGGGCAGTGCTCGCGCGCGATGCCCAGCCGGACGAATACATGCTGCTTCTTCCGTCGAAAGACAGTGTCGTGCAAGTTACGGCCGGTGAACAGAGCGAAACCGTGCCCGGCTATTCCGTCGTGGTGGTGCCGCCAGGACGAAGTTCGATAGAGGTCAAGGCCGCTGGCCCGATCGTTCGAATCTTTTCGACGAACGCGCTGGACCTCCTTCCGAAATGCTCCAATGCGGAATCATACGCCACGGAACCAGACCCAAACGTCAAGCCGTTCGCTGCATGGCCTGATCCGCCGGGCGGCTTCGCAATTCGCAGCTACAGCCTGGATATTCCCAAAAGTCCCACCCGATTTGGCCGGCTGTTCCGCTGCTCGACGATCATGATCAATTGCATTCATCCGTCCCCGCCGCGCGATACGAAAAATCTCTCGCCTCATCACCACGCCGACTTTGAACAGGGATCGCTTTGTTTGGAGGGAGCTTACACCCACTATCTCCGCTGGCCGTGGGTGACCGATAAGGCGGCATGGCGGGCAGACGCCGCTGAACTCTGTCGTGCGCCGTCTCTTTGCATCATTCCGCCGCCCGCAATTCATACGTCGCAGTCGATGGACGACACCAACGTGCTGGTCGATATTTTCGCGCCCCCGCGCGCCGACTTTTCGTCGAAGCCAGGTTGGGTTTTGAATGCGGACGAATACCCAATGCCTGCTTCAGCTACATGAAGCAACGAGTTTCCGAACCCGGAAACGCCAAGGAGAACGCAATGAACGTGGCGACAGCACAGGTCGAAGACAGCAGCATCTCGGAACAGGTTTCCGCCCTCATGATTGGTGCGGTGGACCTTCACTGTCACAGTGGCCCAGCAGCCATGCCGCGGATGCTCGATCATCATGAAGCGATGCTGGACGCCGCTGCGGCCGGCTTTGAAGCGTTGCTTTATAAGGACCATTATTACGCCGGCATGGCGCACGCCAAGATCCTCCAAAAGCTCGTGCCCTACGTCAAGACGCGCCTCTATTCCGGCATTGCCCTTAACAATGCCAGCGGCGGGATAAATCCATACGCAGTCGACCATGCCATCAAGCTGGGCGGAAAAATCGTATGGATGCCAACCTTCTCCGCTGCGAACCACATCGATAAGAGTAGCACTGAGGCGAAAACCTTCCCGAAATCCATCAAACCCATGCTGACGCCGACGCCGCTTTCCGTTCTCGGTGTGGATGGAAAACTGACTGAAGAGACGCAGCAGATCCTGGATCTTATCGCGGAGGCGGACATCATTCTGGCAGGCGGGCATCTCAGTGCGCGTGAGCAGATCATCATGTTTGAGGAAGCCAAGCGGCGAGGCGTCAAAAAGATGCTTGTCAATCATCCGACCTACGTCATTGGCTGTTCGGATGACGATATTCGCCGCCTCGTCAGCCTTGGCGTCTACATGGAACACTCGATTTGCATGTTCATCCAGATTGAGGGTCGAGAGCAAAAGCGCGACGTCAATGATCTTTCGCGCATCATTCAGGTTGCAGGTGTGGACCAGACCATACTCGGCTCAGACCTTGGCCTTGTCGGGATGCCCCGGCCGGTAGAGGGCTATAGACGGATAATCGGCGATCTCCTTCGCATCCAGTATGGTGAAAGGGATATTCGCAAGCTCGTTGGAGGCAATGCGGCGGGGCTGCTGTGATCGGACATCGCCTTCCATTGCACTGATGTCCTGATAAAGCGGGCAACGGCGCAGTGGCCACGGAGATCATATGAAGATCGCAGCGGGTTCGCTGAAACCGGATCTGGAGCAAGGGCGGCGTGCCGCCCTTGCTCCGATTCTGGCGAGACGCATCGTCAAGTCATTCGGGATGGTTGCAATTCCATTTGGTGAAACGTCGGTCGATAAACATAGTCAGCTAACGAATTCAAGTTCAGCTTCAACTGGACAACAAGCGGGGCTCACTAGAAGCCGACTCCTTCGTGGGGCAGCCCGCAGTAACTCCTGAGGAAGCGCACATGAATGAGAGCATCGGAGCATTGACCCCCGCCCTCGATCCGGATTTCCGAAAGAAAAGAAAGCGAGCGATCCTAAGCGCCTGGGCTGGATTCGCCTTGGATTCATATTCCATCTTCATTGTGGTATCGACGCTCCTGCCTGCGCTGGTCTACTTCCAAGGCGATATGTCGGCGCAGGAAAGGTCGATATTCGCCGGAATGACTCTCGCTGTGACGCTGCTCGGTCGACCGCTCGGAGCGCTGATCTTTGGTCACTTCGCTGACCTTCTTGGCCGACAGAGAATCGGCGCTATTACGATCTTCGGATTCGGCACCATTTCGCTGTTGATCGGATGCCTGCCAGGCGCGGAACTGGTTGGGGCAACGGTGGCCACCACATTGCTGATCGGCCTCCGGTTCATTGAAGGGATATTTTTGGGCGGCGAATACACCGCTGCCACTCCGATGGCGCTCGAGTATGCACCGCCGTCACGCAGGGGATTCATCGGTGGATTGATCCAGTGCTCGGCCAGTGGGGGAGGATTTATTGTCGCGGTTCTCAATAGTCTGGTCCTGATGGTGGCAGTCAATGACGGGCTTCATTCGCCTTACGTCCAATGGGGCTGGCGAATACCGTTCATCCTGGGCTTCGTCCTGTCTTTCGCAGTGGCCTGGTTTCTGCGGCGCAACGTCGAAGACTCCGCAGTCTGGAAAAGCGTGGATGCATCGAGCAAGAAGAGCTCTCCCCTGAAGGAGCTGTTGAAAGGCAGGTCCGGGAGGGCGTTCATCCAGTCGTGGGTGATGATGACTGGTGTTTTCTTCCTCATCAATATCGGAAGCAGCGTGCTGAATCAGTTCCTGCTCCACAACAACGCAGGATACACCGCGGCCGATCTGGCTCATACGCTGCTCGTGGTGCCGCTGTTCGGAATGACATCCTATGTCTTCTTTGGCTGGCTCAGCGATCATATCGGCCGCAAGCCAACTCTATACATTTCCGGCGTGCTCATTGTCCTGCTGACGCCGGTGACCATGGCGTTGATCGGCGGCGGATCGGTGCAAGGATGGCTCAATCTGACGCTCCTGGCCGCCGCCACGCAGATGCTGTTTGTCGGTCCCCTGGGTGTGGTGCCAGCCTACATCAACGAGCGTTTCGCGACGTCGGTTCGCTCGTCCGGGTGGGGCGTTGCCTACAGCGCCGCTGTGATCATCCCTTCTTTTTTTCCTTACTACATGATCTGGCTTAGCCATTTCATGACGTTTGCCAATGCGGCAGGTTTCCTCATGGCATTCGGCGGCATCATCATCCTGGCGGCGACGGCTTGCGGGCCGGAGACGCGCGGGGTTGATTTGAGAACGGCGGGTCTGAAAGCGGACCCGCCCGCCGCCACCGTCGAATCGCCCGGAAACGTCGTCGTGCAGGCGACCGGCTCTATGACCTAGGCCAGATCAGCTCGTGATGGCCGCATCGCGATCGGCGCTTTCATTGTGCGCCCGCTGTGCAGCTTCCTCGAAGGCTGCAAGTGCAAGAGCCGCGAAACCGGAAACTTGCTTCAGCAAATAGACGCCGCGGGTATGGGCCAGACGATCCTTTGCTCGGATCTCGGCCAGACCAGCACGTTCGGCCCGCGCGAAGGATTCCGCGTTGGCATCAAGCTCTGCATGAACCTCGGCTGCGACGACGAGCGGATCCGCGAGATGATCTCGGCCAACACCGCGCGCTCGGCATCGAGGTTCTTCGCCAAGACCAAATGCAATTTCACATAGGGCTGTCTGGGAACGGCCGATAAGGGGGAGACGTAATGAGTTCTAGATCTTGGTTTGCTGGAAGGTTCATCGGCAGTGTGGGGAAAGGCTTGGTGTGCGCTACCGCGTCGGCGGGTCTTATTGCCAGCGCGAGCGCGGCGGACGTGGGCGGCTTGTTGAAAGCGCCGCCGGTGGTGCCGGACCTCACCTGGCAGGGGGTGACCGTTTTTGGCACCTATGACATTGGCGGGCAATATGAGTCGCACGGAGCGCCGACCGGGGGCAACGGCGCGGCGGGGATCATCACCGGGATGAATCGAGGCCCGCAGTGGCTGTTGGTTCCCAACCAATCGTCGCAAACCGCCGTGGGCGTCAAAGTCGATAGAAATATAACCGAACAATTGCATTTCATCGCTCGGTTTGAGACAGGATTCAATTCGACCACTGGCGAACTGTCAGACTCGCTCAAGGGCATGCAAAAGAACAACGGCATTCCGTTGAATCAGCAGACCGTGAACGGCGGCGGTCCTCGCGCTGGGCAGCTCATCAATGGTGAGGCCTGGGCGGGCTTCGAAGACAAGACTTGGGGGACGTTGCATATCGGCCGAAATAATGTGGTTTCGACCGACATGGTTGGTGCGTACGACCCGCTTGCCTCATACGGCTTCTCTCTCCTCGGTTACTTCGGCCTTCTCGCGGGGCAGGGGAGTTCGGATACCGCTCGTATCGACCAGTCAATCAAGTACTACAATAATTACGGGCCGTGGCGGATGTCGGCGATCTACGGGAAACCAGGGACAAACGTCAACGATTTCTATCAGGGGTCGGTTGGTGTGGTGGGCCCGAATTTTTCGGTCGATCTCGTCGCTGGGCACGGCTCCGATATTGTGTCGACATTCGCACTATCAGGGCCGGCTAATCTCAATTCCAAATACCTGGGTGCCAAGGTATTTGACACCGACATGTATGGAATATTCGGCAAGTATGTTTTCGACCTCGGTCGAAACGGCCTGCAGGATCCAGCCGAGCAGAAATTTACGGTGACCGGAGGCTATAGCAGGATCGATTTCTCCAACCCGGCCGGTGGAGGGTTTGCGCCCGGACATTCAACGATTGGCGGCTATGAGATCGGGCCGATATTATCAACGAACGGGTCGACCGGGTCTGGTATCGTCAATTACGCTTTCACCGGCGGCGACCGTTTCGTGAATATCAGCTTCATTACGGGCAAATATCAACACGATGCGCAATGGTCGGTCGCGGTCGGATACTATCGCTACGATCAGAAGTCCTACGGATTGGGCGTCAACAGCATTCCGGGCATCGTGGCGCCAGGGTATTCGAGGACGGCGTGCTCTAGCAGCACCTACATCAACTGCGCTGGCGCGGAGCAAGTGGTGTCGTTTCGAATAGATTACGATTGGACCAAGAACTTCCGGATCTATGCCGGCGTCGCGTACTCCCAGGTCAGCGGAGGATTTGCGTTCTCATATCTCAATACGTCTGAATACAACCCAACTGTAGGTATGAGGTTCACGTTCTAGTCAATGAAGCGAAGGGGTGAGCTGCGATGCAGCCCACCCCTTGTTTCCTTCAGCCGGCTTCAACGCCTCTTGCCGGTCGAAATACGCAATTCTCCCATTCCGGTTGACGTGGAAATTCACTCGACGGCCACTTGCTTCAAGGCTGGAGGGCGTCTGGTTGAGGCTTGACGAAGCCGAGTACCGCGCCGTCCTTGCCGGCGGCACGACGCGCACTATCGAAGGTCCGCTCTATGTCGCCGGTGCGCCGCTCTCGAAGGGCGAAGCCCGGCTCGACGACGGCACCGATGATGGCGAGATACTGTTCATGGAAGGCCAGGTGTTCGACACGGAGGGCAGGCCGATTTCCGGCGCGATTGTCGATGTCTGGCACGCCAATTCGTTCGGCTTCTATTCGTTCTTCGGTCCGCCCCAGTCGTCCTACAATCTGCGCCGCCGGATCGAAACCGACCTCGACGGCCGCTATCGCTTCTGTTCGATCATGCCGTCGGGCTATGGCTGCCCGCCCGGCTCCAACACCGAGACGCTGCTCGCGAAGATGGGGCGCCATGGCCAGCGGCCGGCGCACATCCACTCCTTCATCACCGCGTCAGGCTATCGGCAGCTCACCACCCAGATCAACATCTACGGCGACAAATACCTGCACGACGATTTTGCTTTCGGCACCCGCGACGACCTGATCCCACCGGTCGTACGCGTAACGGAAGCCACCGAAATCCGGGAGGCGGAGCTCAACAGGCCATTCGCGCGGATCGGATTCGACTTCAAGGTCACCCGCGAGGTCGCGGGCGCTCCGGCGACCGTTGTGCACCGCGAGCACGCGGTGGCGGCGTAACTCGAGGTGGTTAACAGCACTGCGCGAACGTTCCGATCCATGGGGAATCGTGCAGCCGTCTGATGCGTGTGAATCCGCGTGGCTCGCCGGGCACGCAGCTGGATTTCTGCCGGTGGCAGCTGACGCGGTGCCAGGATCTGCGGAACTGCTTGGCCAGCGGCCCTTGAAGTTGGACTCGCTCTCGCGCCCATGAACAGCGTCAGGCGGAAGATTGGATAAGATATCGCAGGCTCGGTTGGTGTGGGGAAACGCGGGAGCGCTCCCCCGCCACCAGATCTGCGAATTTACACGCCAGACTACATCTCGCACAGGCGGTGCAAATTTACCGCCGTAAAGCTCGATACTGCGCCGCGCATCAAACACCCAAATCGATCATTAGTTCGGGATGAGACGACGCCTTTCGAGTAAACGACGGCCTTAGCATTGGGTGACACTAGGTCCGTAGTCGAGGCGTGTCACAATACCGTCTTGCGCAGCGTCGTAAGTTGGGAGGAGTTTCTGATTGACCGGCGTCTGGTTCAATTCGTAACGGATCGATCCGCAGCCATCCGTGAGTCTCGTGTTTGCCAAGGTGAACCAGCATTTCATGAACATCGTCAGCTGGTGGAAGTGTGTGATCACACGCGATCTTGCCGTTGTTGTCGCGCATTTGATGATGGTTTCGGCTCTGTCGCACGCATCGCCGGCGGGAGCGACTTCCTTCGACATCCCCGCGCAACCTCTGGCGTCTGCCATAGACGCGTTCTGCGCGGCGACCGGGACCGAGGTGTATTACGACGGCGCAGCGGCGATCGGACAGCGATCTTCTGCGGTGACCGGCGCCCTTGCGCGTGACGATGCTCTCAGAAACTTGCTCGCAGGGACGCAACTCGTCCCACTGCGCGCGCGCGAAAACAGCTACTTGCTAATTCATCCCGGCGACGATACGGCGCATGCGTTCGCTACGGCACGGATCGCCCAGGATGGTCAATATCAACGCTATTTCGCCGTGGTGCAAGACGACATCCTGCGCATTCTGTGCCGGTATCCCGGCACGCGCCCCGTGAGTTATCGGCTGGTGATCAAGTTGTGGATCGGTTCGTCGGGATTGGTGCAGCGCGCAGAACTCGAAGGATCGGCCGGCGAACAGGCAAGTCACCGGATGCTGTTGGCGACGCTTGGCAAGTCACGCATGACCGAACCGCCACCGGCGCAGATGCCGCAGCCGATCACCATGGTTGCGCTGCCGGGGGGAGCGGCCGACGCGAGGCTCTGCGCATCACCCGTCGACCAGAAGGCCGGGCGCTAGCATGTCGGTGCGCGAGACAGCGGGCGCGTACGATGCTCACGGGACAAGGGTCCAGGGTCGCGATTCCGCATGACCCACAGCAGCCGCGCCGAATTGCGCCGTTTTTTGACACTCTGCTATGATGATTTGCGAGCCAAGTTGGCCCGTCGATTGAATTCGGTGGAGCTTGCCGGTGACGCCTTGCAGGACACGTATATGGAGCTTTGCCGGGGCGCGGATCTGCCGCCGGTGCAGCGGCCGCGCTCTTACTTGCTGCGCATGGCCAAAAATATCGCGCTGAGGAAACTGCACTCGGAAAAATACACAGTTTCGCTCGATGACGCGAAGATCGCCTTCGACATTGCCGATGAAACGCCCGGTCCCCAACGAAGTCTGGAAGCGAAGATCGAGCTCGAAGCCTTTCAACATGCGATCAGGGAATTAACCCCGCGACGGCGCGTTATCCTGCATGCAGCGCGCGTCGAAGGAAAACCCCTGCACGCAATTGCAGCACAGTTGGAGATATCACAAAGACTGGTTGAGATCGAGTTGAAGCATGCGTTAGCCCATTGCGCGCTTCGTCTGGATCGGCAACTCGTGCAAAGATTCGGCCCTCAGCCCGTTCAGCAATCGCATGGACAGAGGGCCGACAAGCGTGTTGATGACAGGGATGACCGATAGCCCACCCGAAAAGTTGGACCGGATCGAGCGCGAAGCGCACGATTGGCTGGTCCGTTTCACCTCGGGGGAAGCAGGACCTGCGGACCTGCGGGAAGGCAAGATGTGGATCGAGCGCGATCCGGCGCATCGTACCGCGTTTATGAAGGCCACCCGGATGTGGGAGGCCTTGGGGCCGGAGGCATTTGAGGGGGATCGCCCAGCCGCGCGGACGTTCGCCTCTATCTCGATGTCACGTCGTGCTGTGCTCGGCGGCGGGGCCGCCGCCATCGCCGCGAGCGCGGCGTATCTCGTCGTGCAGCCGCCGCTCGGCCTCTGGCCATCCTGGTCGGAAATGGCGGCCGACTATCGGACGCACACCGGCGAGCGGCGGCGTATTGTGGTGGCCGAGACGACTTTCGTCGAGATGAATACCCAGACCAGCATTGCGCTGCGCCAGGTCGCGAAGGAGGCCGCGGGGATCGAGTTGATCTCGGGCGAGGCGCTGGTCGCGACGCCATCCGGTGCGGGGCCGGCCTTTGTCGTGACGTCCAGTCAAGGCCAAACCAGCGGAATTGAAGCGAAATTCAACATACGGAATGATGGGCACGCGGTTTGCGTGACCTGCGTCGAGGGGAACGTTCACGTCTCGTACGGCGCGGCGATAGCGTCGTTGCGCGCCCGCGAGCAGATCAGCTATGATCGATCCGGCTTGGGGAAGCCCGCGTTCGTCGATGCAGCGATCGTGACCGCCTGGCAAGACGATCTGTTGATCTTCCACTCCAAGCCGCTACGTGAAGTCATCACGGAAATCAATCGTTATCGTTCCGGAAAAATCATCGTCGTGAATTCTGCGCTCGGCGCGCGGTTGTTCAGCGCCAATTTCCGGGTTCGCAACGTCGATGCGGTCCTCGAGCAAGTCGAGAAACTGTTTGGCGCGACCGTCACATCCTTGCCGGGCGGCATCGTCCTGCTGAGCTAAACGCCGTCGATCGCTCGGGAATTCCTGACCTCAAATTATTTCTTACTTTTTTTTCGGTGCCGCGCTTCGGCATGTCTCTACGCAGAGGGAAAGCGTCGCTTCGAGTGACGTCATCCACGTGAAATCAGCTTCACGTCAAAGTCTTTGCCGAGAGATCAAGCCATGTCCGTCCAGCCTGCCGCCTGCCGATTCCGCCGCGCTACCCTCAAGAACAACTTGCTCGTTGGGGTCAGTGCCGCTGCTCTGCTGCTCGGCAGCATTGCGGGGGCGGAGGCGCGCAGCCTGGGGAGCGCAAGCACGGGTTCGGGTTCGGCTACGGCAGCCGCTGCCGCGGCCGCGCAGTTGGCCACCCAGCAGTCGTCGCTCGCGGCCAAGCAGGCGGTGGAGTCGATGGCGCGCGCGGCGGCTTCATTGCAGGCACTGCGCGACAGTCAGGCCGCCGCGCGTGCGGCGGCGCTGGCGGCACAAAGCGCGGTCCCGAACGGACTGACGCCCGGAGGACTGGTGACGGCGCCGGGGGCCGGAGCCGTCCCGGGCGTCTGGACCGGCGCCGATCTGCCGACGCAGGCGCAGGGCGGAGGCCGCACCACGGTGACCGTTAGGCAGACCGAGCAAAAAGCAATCCTGAACTGGTCCAGCTTCAATGTCGGCCGCGAGACCAATCTCCACTTCGATCAGAGCGCCGGCGGCGCGAACGCGTCGAACTGGATCGCACTTAACCGCGTCACCGATCCGAACCTCGCCCCGAGCCGCATCTTCGGCACCATCAAGGCCGAGGGCCAAGTCTACGTCATCAACAAAAACGGCATCATCTTCGGCGGATCGAGCCAGATCAACGTCAACACTTTCGTCGCCTCGTCGTTGAGCCTGTCGGATGAACAGTTCCGCGCCGGCATCAACAGACAGCTCATGGTCTTCGACGATTCGTTAGGAAGCGGAGCCAGCATCGCAAAGCCGCAGTTCGGCTATCTCGGACAACAAAACCCGAACCAATCTGTCGGGCTCAACGATCCCAGCCAGGTCGCAGGCGCGATCATCGGCGACGCTCCGGGCGATGTGCGGATCGAGGCCGGTGCGCAGCTGACAATGGCGAGCGGCGGCAAGGCCCTGATCTTTGCGCCGCATGTCCTCAACTCCGGCCGTATCTCGGCGCCTGACGGCCAGGTCATCATGGCGGCGGGCGAACAGATCTACCTCACGACCGATCAGTTTGGCGTTCGTGGTCTCGACGTCGCCGTCTCGGCGCCGATGCGCTGGATGTTCGACTACTACCATATGGCGACAGTGACCGATCAGGGAAACTGGAGCAGCGACAACGACTATACGCTCGGCCTGAAGAACGTCGTGTTCCCGGAGATGGCGGCGCGTCGCGCTTCGGTCGGTTACAACGTCGTCAATAATGGCATGGTGCGGGCCGACCACGGCAACATCACTCTGATGTCCCGCGAGATCGTGCAGAACGGCGCGCTCGAGGCCTCGACTGCATTGAACAACCGCGAAGGCTCGATCCGGCTGCGCGCCTGGGGCGAAGGCATGATGTCCTACGGCAGCTCGATGCCTGTTGGATCGCCGCTGCGCTACTGGTCGACTGGTACCTTGGTTCTGGGATCAGGCAGCGTCACCACGGCGATGCCGGACCTCACTGATGCCAGTGACATCGAACTGACGTCGCTGGCGACACGTTACAGTCCCGGTCGCATCGAGATGCGCGGGAAATTCATCGATATCGAGGCCCGGGCCAGCGTCATCGTGCCGGCCGGCACAATCAGCATCGTTGCCAGCACATCGGCCCTGTCGGGCGATGTTCCCATCACAGGGGAGCCGGTGAAGCGCGACGGCAGCCGCGTGTATATCGGCGAAGATGCCTATCTCAGCGTTGCGGGTCTGCAGGACGTCTTGCTCACCATGGAGAGCAACGTCGTCACTGGTGAATTTCGTATCAACGAACTGCGCGATTCGCCTTTGTATCGTGACTCGTGGCTGCGCGGACTGACAGTCAGCGTCGACAAGCGCGTCAGCGGCTTGTTCGGGGACGGGCCCATGGCCGATGTCAACTGGATCGCAGGTTCGCCCGGCAAATGGATTGGTACGCCGCTCGGCGATTTCTCCGGCTGGATCGGGGTTGGCAAGACGACGCTGGGTGAGCTGTCCACCAAGGCGGGTTCGATCTTCGTCAAGTCGAGTGGCTCAATCGTAACCCGCGAAGGTTCATTGCTCGACGTCTCGGGCGGCTCGGTGCGCTATGCGGACGGCTGGATCACCACGACCAAGATTCGGGGGGCGGACGGTCGAGTCTACGATATCGGTGAGGCGACGCCCGATCGTCTCTATGTCGGTCTCGCGGGCGGTTTCACTCGCAGGCATGAGCGTGCCGGCATCACCGAGACCTGGCGCAACCCGCTGGATCGCAGTAACGGCACGCGGTTCGAGCAGGGCTATACCGAAGGTCGCGATGCCGGTTCGATCCAGTTCTTCGCTGCCGAAGCCATGGTGCTCGAGGGGGGCTACTGGGGTGGGGTCATCACGGGGGAACGGCAGGCGGCGTCCGGCCAGCTCGCCACCGCCGGCACGTTCACGATTGGCGGCAACGCCGACGAGCATCGCCAGTGGCTGCTGGGCAATCTCATCATCGCTGCCGAGCCGGAGATGCTGCCTGCCAACTTTACCGCGAGCAGCCCGTTGGATACGAAATGGTACCACGGCACCCAGGATAGAGATACATCGGTTCGCGATAAGACCACCTATCTCGATTCCGATGTGCTGGCCGAAGCCGGCATGTCGAAGCTTGCCTTCTATGTCGCCACCAGTTTCACGCTGGACAAGGACGAGAAACTCGAGCTCGCGCCGGGCACGACGTTCAACGTGATTGCCAATGTTGGCACTCAAAATCCGGCCAGCTTTGCTGTTGACGGCAGCATTCGCATTGCTGGCGGCAATGTTTGGTTTGCCGGCGCGGAGACGGCGACCTTCGGTCGCGGCGCCGCGATCGATGTCAGTGGCGAATGGATCAATGGCCCAGGCGGGGCGCAGCTTCCCGTGATCAAGGGCGGCACGATCCAGCTCACCGGCGATTTCGCGCCGGGCATCACCCTGGACGTGTCCGGCGGCGGCTGGTACGACACGCGCGGCGCGAAGCCGAAGTTGAAACTCGGCGATGCCGGCGCCATCACGCTGTCGGTCACGGATGCCAATCAGTTGTCGGAACTCGATCTGCGCGGCTACGCGGCAGGTTCGGGTGGCTCACTCACGATTGTTACGTCAGGATCGGTCCAGGTAGGCGGCACCGCTCCGGCCGATCCCGCCGTGTTGCGGCTGTCGGAGACGCTCTACAGCGAACGTGGCTTCCGCGCCTTGTCGTTGACGAGTACCGGCAACATCACGGTCGCGGATGGCGCCACGATTTCGCAGCTTCCGTTGAATGTCGATCTCGCCGGCGTCGATGTTTCCGCCTTTGCATCGGGCACACCGATCACTGCAATTGGCAAGCTCGCGTTGCTCCCGACGGCGGACCGGCTGGATCGCAAGCCAACTTCGCTGTCCCTGATCGGCGACAGCGTCACCGTCGGCGCCGGCTCTGTGGTGCGGACCGATGTCCGCGGCTCCGTCACGCTGGCTGCCATCGGTCATAAGGATCCGGCCACCGATACCACCATCCCCGGCGACGTGATCGTGCGTGGCGCGATCGACGCGCCGGCGGGCTCGATCTCCGTGTCCGCCAATGGCGAGCTCGCGCTTACGGCAGGAGCGCAACTGCTGGCACGCGGCACATCGGTGACGGAGATCGACGCGCAAGGTCTGCGCTCCGGGACGGTGCTGGCTGGAGGCGGTGTCAGCCTCGCTGAGGCGGCGGTGATGAAGATCGAAGCCGGTTCGCTGATCGATGTCTCGGGGGCGAGCGGCACTTTCGATCTGGGGAGGGGGAGGGGCGCGGTCTCGACCTATAGCCTCGCCAGTAACGGCGGTACGATTGCGCTCAAGCTGAGCGGCGCCGCCAATGATGTCGTCGCAGGATCATTCCAGGGATATGCCGGCGGTGCTGGATCGGTCGGAGGCACGATCGATATCTCGGTGGGGAGCACTTCGGAGCCGACGCCGAGCTTCATGCTTCCGGCGCTGTACTACGTTGACAGGGACACCGGGGCGGTCGTCGCGGTCAACCTACGGCAGAACCTGGACATCTACAGGGAATACAGCTCGGGTTCGGAACCGGCCTTTCAGTTCGCTATCGTACGAAACGCAATTCGGGACGCGACGACCGCTCTCACGCGCGGCGGGGGATTGGCCATCATCGATCTCAACGCGGACTCGACGCCCGGCAGCCTCCCCCAGCCGCTGGCATCGGTTACGCCACAACTCACCAACCAGATCGCGTTGCTGTCGAAAAACTTCTTCACGGATCCTGCCGCCACTCAACGCCTGGAGTTGCCTACCGCCAACGTCAAGGTCACGAAGATCTCGGCCGACACCGTGAACAACGGCGGCTTCGGTACCCTGAACGTGAATTCGACCGCCTTCATGGTTGCGCCGGGAATCAATCTGTCGTTCGGCAAGTCGATCTCGATCGGCGGCGCGATCAACAGCGGCGGCGCAGGAACGGCTAAGGTGACCGCGCCCTATATCGCGCTCCTCGGAGGATCCGGTTCCGCCGGCCCGGCCGGTGTCGGCAAGATCGTGCTGACTGCCGATCTGATCGACATCACCAGAATGGCCTTTAGCGGATTCGCTGAAACGCAGTTGGTAGCGCGTGATCTCCGGATGGGCGGCCTGCTGACCGATCTGCGGTCAAACCGCACCTCGTCGCTCGATGCAGACGGCCGTCTCGAGCTGAAGGTCGGGCAGGTCTATCCGGCTACCGGCATCCTTGCTTCGATCAAGGCCGGCACGCAATTGGTCATCGCGCGCAACGGCGATACTGGGCTGCCGCTGTCGGCCGCTGGCACCTTGAACCTCGAAGCGCCGGCGATCGCGCAGAACGGCGTGGTGCGCGCGCCATTTGGCAGCATCACTTTCACAGCCACGGACAGCATCGCACTGGGCGCCGGAAGTATCACGTCGGTGTCCGGCGACGGTCTCGTGCTTCCTTATGGGACCTTGAGCAACAACGAGTTCTGGAACGATCCGCTCGCGAAGCCGACCGAGGCCAATCCGACGCCAACGCTAGGCAAGCTGCCGGAAAAGAATATTGTCCTCAATGCGCCCGGCGTCACGCTCGCGGCCGGTTCGGTTGTCGACATTCGCGGTGGCGGCGATCTTTATGCTTGGGAGCACGTCCCCGGCCCCGGCGGCTCGCACGACGTGCTGACCCAGCCAGGACTTTACGCGATCATGCCGGGGCTGAATGCATCGACGGCTTCACAGGATCAAATCTGGCTTGCCGGGGGCAATGGCCTCGCCGCTGGCTGGTACGCCTTGCTGCCGGCGCGCTATGCCTTGCTGCCCGGGGCGTACGCGGTGTCCGTCGTGAAGGGATCCGCTGGCAAGGAGGTCCTCAATTCCGTGCCGATGGCGGATGGTTCGGTGCTGATGAGCGGTTACCGGGCAGATGCCTATGGCGGCGGCTTCGAGCAGCTCCGCTCGACGTGGCAGGTGATGTCGGGCTCGACCTTGCGCAGCTACAGTGAATACAACGAAGCCTTCGCCAACACCTACTTCGCATCCGATGCGTTCAAGCTCGGGCAATACCGTCTCACCGGCATCAATATCGTTACGCCGCGGCTTCCGGCCGACGGCGGATCGGTGGTGTTCAAGGCGACAACCGAGCTCGTGCTGCAAGGTCTGCTGCGGTCGCAACCGGCCGCGGGCGGTCGCGGCGGTCTGGTGGATATCGCCGGGAGCAGGATCGCGATCGTCGGCAGCGGTCAGGATCGCAGCGATCTGACCGGCTATCTGGTGGTCGACGCGAACTCGCTCAGCAATTTCGGCGCCGGCAGCCTGTTGATCGGTGGCGTTCGCAGTGGTGACGCGAGAGGCCTGCGTATCGATGTGACAGCGAGCGACGTTGTCATTCGCAACGATGCGACGAGCGCGTTGATGGGATCGGAAATCCTCTTTGCGGCGAGCGGCACGATCGGCGTCGGCGACGGCAGCGTCATCCTCGCAAGGGGAACCGCCCCGGGCAGCAGCGTTGATCTCGTGATGGCGCCGCAGGTCAAGGCGGTCTACGGCGACATCGGCGGCGTGAGTGATGGCAATCCCGACAACGATGTGCTGTTGAGCCCGTCGAAGGATTACGGTGCGCTGCTTCGTGTCTCCACCGGCAATGCTGTCAAGGTGCTGCGCGAGAATGTCGACATCACGATGGGCGGGATCGTGACGATCGGCGCCAATGCGACACTTGCGGGTGGCAATGCGCTGCTGATCGATGCGACGCAGGACACGGTGGTCGCCGGCACTGCGAAGCTTTCAGGCGTGGCTCTGTCACTGTCGAGCGGCCGGATCGGCTTCGGCGGCGGCACCTCCGGCCTCGTGCTCGATGCGGTGTCACTGGCGCAACTGGCCAATACGCAGGCTCTCACCTTGCGCAGCTACAGCACGATCGACGTCTACACCTCCGTCAATCTTGGCGGTGCCGGTCTGAATGCGGTGACGCTGGATTCCGCCGGGCTGGTTGGTTACGGCAATGGTACCATCGCGATCAGCGGTCGCAGCATCGCGCTCGACAACAGCGGCGGCAGCTTCAGCAGCCCCGTCGGGGCCGGCCGTCTCCAACTGACACTGAGCGCCGACGAAATCGTTCTTGGCAGCGGCAACAAGGTATTGCGGGGCTTCGACGCGGTCACGCTGAATGCGGGCCGCCAGATCGTCGGGCAGGGCAACGGCAGCATCGAAGCCGATATGGCGACCGTGACGTTGGCGAGTCCGGTGGTGACCGGGCGCGGCGGCGCATCGCAATCGATCGTCACCCAGAGCGCGCTTCGGGTGATCGGCGGCGGCCACAGCGTCATCGATCGTCCCGAACTCAGCCTCGGTACCCGCTTTTCGCTGACAGGATCGAGCGTCGATCTCAGTGGACGCATCGTGGCGCTCGGAGGTGCCGTCAATCTGACTGCGACCGGTGGCAATGTCGTGATCGGCCAAGGCGGCCTAATCGATGTCGGTGGCTTCAGGAAGGAGTTCTTTGACGTCGCGCAATTCGCCGATGCAGGGAGCATCGCATTGACGGCGGTTGGTTCGGTGCAACTGACTTCGGGCGGAACGCTCAATCTTGCCGCGCATGCCGATGGCGGCGCGGCGGGCAAGCTCTCGATGGCCGCATCCAACGGCGGCACCGTGGTGCTCGACGGGCGCATCCAGGCCCAGGCGAAAGCCGGCGAGAAGGGCGGTTCGTTTGCGCTGGACATCGCGACCCTGCCGGACTTTGCCACCATGAGCCAGACGCTGAACTTGTCGGGCTTCTCCGCGTCGCGGCAGTTCCGGATACGCTCGGGCAATGTGGTGATCGATGGCATCACCAACGTCGCGGACTTCGCGCTGGTTGCTGACCGGGGCTCAGTCACGCTGGCGGGCTTGATCGATGCTCGCTCGGAATATGGTGGCAAGATCGCAGTCAGTGCCGGCAATGGGCTGACGATGTTGAGCTCCGCCCGGCTCCAGGCCGGCGCCACCGGCGAATTCGGTGGCGGGCGCGTGACGCTGGAAGCCAGCGGCGGCCAGTTGGATCTGCGCGGCGGCAGCATCGACGTTTCCGGCGCCGAGGGTGGTCGTGTACGCTTCCTCGCGCTGCAGTCGGCCGGTCACGACGAGATCGCTGTCAGCAATCTACAGGCCAGTATTGTCGGCGCACGTTCCGCCGTGCTCGAAGGCGTCAGCGTCTATGACAGCAGCTCGGTTGACGCGGTCCGCGCGGCGGCGATTGCCGATGCCAACAATTTCGCTGGCCATGCCGCGGCGATTGCTGCCCGCCTCAATGCCTCGGGCAGCCTTGCCGTGATGCCCGGCATCGAGATCCGCAGCTCGGGCGACCTCGTCGCCGAAACCGACTGGAATCTGTTCGCCGACTTCGGTGCCAACGCCCGCGCCGGCGGACTGACGCTGCGTGCGGCCGGCAATCTCACCATCCTTGGCCATCTCAGCGACGGCTTCTCGGCGGCGGACCGCAGTGGTGTACTGCAGGATACCGCGTCATGGGATCTGCGGCTCGTCTCCGGTGCCGATCCGACATCGGCAAGCGCACTTGCGGTCGCTCCGCTGACGGCTCTGCCGTCAGGCAGCGGTTCGCTCATCGTTGGCGATGCCGCCGCCGGCAAGGTCGTTCGCACCGGTACCGGTGATATCGATGTCGTGGCTGGCCGCGATCTGCTTCTGGCGCACAACGAATCCGTCATCTATACAGCGGGACGAGCTGACCCGACCTCGTTCGCCGACTTCATTGCGCCGGTGAGCGCGACCTATGGCATCAACGGCGGTAATCTCAGAATTTCGGCGCAGGGCAGCGCGCAGTCGGTGCTGCCGGCCAATCCGGACGACAACCAGCTGTTCGTGGAGTGGCTGAAGAAGGTCGGCTCGACCGACAGAAGCTATGTCTATCTGCCGGGCCAGCAGAGCTCATGGTGGGTCGATTACGGCAATTTCCAGCAGGGCGTCGGTGCGCTCGGCGGCGGCAACGTGTCGGTCAATGCGGGCGGTGATCTGGTCAACCTGCTGGTGGCGCTGCCCACCAACGGCCGCGTCCGCGGCGGAATGTCGAGCGGCGAACGCAAGCTTCTCGAAGTCCGCAACGGCGGCCTGATGGAGGTCGAAGCCGGCGGCGCGATCCGCGCAGGCTATTACTATGCGGGACGTGGTGCGGGCACCATCACCGCCGGCGAATTCACCGTCGGACGCACGGTGTTTGCACAGAAGTCGGCGACGCAGATCGATGCCTATGCCATTGCGCCTGTGATTGCGCTTGGCGACGCGACGGTGAAGGTCAGAACCGCTGGTGACCTGCTCCTGCAGACGGTCATGGATCCCCTGTTGCTCAGCTCCGACTCTCTGATGTTCGGCGGTCAGGATTTCTACAACGCGCATATGAGCGGCTACACCGATCGAACGGCGCTCGACCTGCTGGCGGTAGGCGGCAACGTCACGTTGGCCAACCAGGGGAGATTTCTCTCCAAGGACATCGATCTGGCCAGCGGCGGCGTCTACACGAGCGATATCGACTATTCGATCATCGGTCTGATGGCGACCAATCTCTATCCCTCAATGACGCGCATCGCTGCTCTCAACGGATCGGTGACCAACCTCAATCGTTTCTACACGGCTCCCGGAAGCCATCCCGAACTCCGTATCCTCGCCGAAACAGATGTGATGCTCGGTGAAATCACCATGTCACGGGCAAATCTCGAGATGATGCCTTCGCCTTTCAGGCCTGTCGGCGGAGGCTCAGGTGCGGATATCCAGCTCGTGAAGTTTCCGTTCGAAGCCGATTTCCAATCACCGGCGAACAGTGGATTTCATGCTCTCTTGTTCAATACCCTGACGTTCGAGAATCCGATCAGCTACAATTCGCATGGCGGCTATATCGAAAGCGTTCGCAATCCGGATCACTTGGCTAACGAGGGCGACGAGGAGCCCAGTCGTATCTTTGCAAGAAGTGGCACAATATCGAACTCGCCGATCGTTGCCGGCAACGTGATGCGCCTCGGAAAGGTCACCACCAACGAGCAGACCTGGTTCCGTGCCGGGGCCGATATTCGCAATATCAGCTACGACCTGCGTAACGTTCATCGTTCTGACGTCTCGCTGCTCGAGGCCGGCAACGATATCATCGGTTATAACATCGATATCCAAGGCCCAGGCATGATTGCCCTGGCGGCGGGGCGAGACGTCTATAGCGCGAATTTCGTGATCAACAGTCGTGGCAACTACTACGCCTACGCCGACCACCGCCCGGTCGAGACCTCGGAGGTTCGGGGACTGCCGCGCGACGGCGCCGCGATCTCCGTGATGGCCGGCCTCAAAGGCAAGCAGCCCTCCTACGATGCGCTGGCGGCAGCTTATCTCGATCCTGCCGATGTCACGGCGATGCCGGATTACCTGAAGGCGACGATCGATGGTGTCATGCTGCCAATCTATCTGACCGATGCCTTCGAAACGCGCGGCGGATCTTCGCACAAGGTCAGGTCCGGCCTGGTCTCGTTCATCCAGGAGATTACCGGCGAGACCTTGTCGCCGCTCGGCGCCTGGGCGCGCTTCCAGTCATTGCCTGCGCTGACGCAGCAGCGCTTCCTGCGCCAGGTGTATATTCAGGAGTTGAGGGCTGCCGGCGACGATCAGAACACGCTCGGTGCGGATGGTCGGCCGATCCACGGCGGCTACAAGCGTGGCTACACCGCGATCGAGACCCTGTTCCCCGGCAAGGACTGGAGCGGCGATATCAAGATCGGCAACACCGCGTTCCTCACTATGGCTGGCGGCGGCATCGAGACGCTGACACCGGGCGGCGGACTACAGGTGGCGGCACTTGGCACGGTCGCGCCGCCCGGCGCCGGCTTGATCACGCTCGGCAATGGCGACATCAACATCTTCGCCCGCGACAGCGTCACCGTGAACCGCTCGCGCATCCTCACCTTCGCCGGCGGCGATGAGGTGATCTGGTCGACGCTCGGCGACATCGATGCCGGCCGTGGTGCCAAGACCACGCGTGTGCCGTCGGCGCCGGAAATCGTCACCGATGCCGACGCCGTTACGAAGGTCATGGAAAAGGCTGACATTTCCGGCAGCGGCATCGGCACCATCATCGGCTTCACCGGTGTCGAGCCCGGCGACGTCTCGTTGATCGCTCCGGTCGGCACGGTGGATGCGGGCGACGCCGGAATCCGGGTCAGCGGCGACCTCACCGTGGCGGCGATGTATGTGCTCAACACCGACAACATCAAGGTCGGTGGTGAGACCAAGGGCGTGCCGAAGGTGCAGGCCCCGGCCGTCAATCTGACGGTCGAAACCAAGGACAAGGCGGCGGCCGACGCGGTCAAGGACGCGACGCAGCAGCCTGCGAATGAGCGGCCGTCGATCATCATCGTCGAGCTGCTCGGCTTTGGCGGCGAGAGCGATCCGCAAACGCCGCGACGCGATGAAGCTCCGCGTCAGGAGGAAGAACGTGGCAGGAAGGAGCGGCGCAGTTACAACTACGATCAGACAAGTCCGGTTCAAGTATTAGGGGCCGGTGCGCTGTCGGATATGCAGACCGAGGCTCTGATCTACGAGAAGAAAAAGCAGGTGCGCTGACCCCAAATGTGGCCGATATCTCCAGCGACTCTCCCGGTATCGTCGACCGGCGGCCGGGGCTTCGGCTGCGCAGTGCCGCTGACTGAGCGCAGCAATCAATCTCTTGAGAAACTGAACTCAGGCAGGATCATAGACCCGACGACCTTCCGCGCTTGGTTCGAGATCGAGGGCGCTACCGACAGATCTCTTGCGATCCTCGGACGGATTGCTTCCAAACGTGGATTTGTACGCCTTGCTGAGATGGGATCCGTCGACAAATCCGGTTTCCGCAGCGATGGCGGCCAGCGTCATCTCGGTCTTCATCATCCAGCGTGCATGCTTCAACCGCAAGCGCAAATAGGCGTTTTGAGGAGACTGACCCGTCTCGTCCTTGAACAGCCGCTCGAGTTGACGCGTGCTGAGGCGGACCTTGGCCGCCAGCCGGGCAATGGAAAGGGGAGACGACAGGTTCTGCTCCATGATCAACAGGGCGCGCGAGATCCGACTATCATTGCCGACGAACTCCGTAGGCGGAGCCGATTGAGCCGATGAGCCGGGTCGCATCCGGTCGATCTGCATGATGTGAAGCGCTTTCTGCGCGTTGGACAAGCCAAGGCGCAACTCGACGATATGCGCCGCAAGATAGGCTGCGCCGATCCCGCCCGAGCACGTGATGCGCCGCCCATCGACAACGAACAGTTGGTCGGCAATCGGCAACGTGTCGCCAAACTCCTCCAGGAAGTCGCGATAGTGATACCAACTGATACAGCACTTCTTCTGGCGCAGGAGGCCCAGGCGCCAGAGAATGAAGCTGCCGGTGCAGACACCGACGATCGCCGAGCTTGAGTCGGCCGCCGTCAAAAGATATTTGCCGGTGCGCTCGTCTATCTGTGGGCCGTCGTGAAGCAGGCCCCCGACCACAACGATGTAGTCGAGCTCGGACGGGTCGATGAATTTGGAGGTGGGCGTGACCAGCACCCCGCTGCTGGACCTGATTGGATCACCGCCCGCGGACATGATGTGCCATTGGCATCGGATTGGACGGCTGTTGTCCCCGTCGTCGGCCGCCAATCGCACGACGTCCAGGAAGTTCGAGAACGCCGTCAGCGTGAAGTTGTTCGACAATATAAAGCCGACGCGAAGCGGTCGTATCGTCCTCTCCATCCTTGCCTCCGTGCGTGTCCGCGCGAGGGCCGGGGCTTCGGCCTTGTCGTGGAACCGCATCTCCCCAATCTCGCGATCGGGGCGTCATATTGCGGGTATTACGAAAGCAAAAACAAGACCATTCGGGAGGCCGCGAACCCGGACTCTGCGCCAGCGACCAACCAAGCGGGGGGAGGCCGCAGCAGATCGATCGCTCAGGTCGGGCCGCTGTCGTCCTCCAGATCGAGGTAGGAAGGATCGCGGCCCGTAACGGCCAGGAACTTCTCGAGCGACTCCCGTGACAACGACGTCGTCCTCTGGTTGCTGAGGGGATGGCAATTGATCGTCGCCACGCCGGCCAATCGTTGGTCCAGTACGACCCTGACTTTTCGTTCCTTGTCGTTGACAACCGCCAGCACCGAGACGGCGCCGGGTTGGATGCCGAGCAACTCCAGCAGCGCATCGGCCGATCCGAACGATAGGCCTCCTTTCGCTCCGATCTTTCGAGCCAACTGCTTGAGATTGATGGCTGCGTCCTCGTCGGTCACGAAAAGAAGGTAGTTCTTCTTGCCGTCGCGCAGGAACATGTTCTTGGTATGCAAGCCGGGAATATCGCCGCGAAGGCTCTTCGACTCCTCGACGGTGTGCACCGGCGGGTGTTGGAAAGTGCGCGCCTCGATGCCGTTGCTCTCGAGATAGGCCAGAAGTTCGTCGCTTTGGTTCATGCTGCTGCCCATAGATCGCCTTCCTCTAGCCGCTGCTCATGCCAACCGCAACGGCAGCTTGATGTGTGAGGCATTGCCGCCACCACGAAGTACCTCGATCCGCAGTGGGCCCGTCGCGGGGATGCGCTGGAAATGGTCTGCATCGGCGCCCGTGAGAGACAATCTGATCCTGCTCCCCGCCAGAAAGGTCCAGGCGACCGGAAGCAGCGAAAGGCGAAACAGATGCGGTTGACCCGGCACCAACTCTCGCGCCTGATCTCGCCTACAAGCGTGGAATATGCCAGGCGTCTGATAATTGCGCGGCATGGGACTTTCCGCCCGATGGAGCGCACGAAGGCACCCTTCGGTGACGTAGAGGGATTGCCCATCGTGGAGTATCTCGGAGAGATAGGCGTGGACGGCGAAGTCACGCGCCGGAGCCGAGATCCAGAGATTGACCAGGCAATGGCCGCTCAGTTCGGCGCTGTGAGGCAATTCGGAACTCGTGTAGTTCAGCATGGAGCGGTCGCGGCCATCCCAGTCCGTGTAGTACTGGCGACTGTCGATCGCCGCGATCCGCTCGTATCGCGTCTGTCTGCCTGTTCCCGCACCAAAGTCGATCTCGTGGGAGTCGGTCGCCGCTTTGCCTGCCGCATCCTCGAGCTTTCCGTCGAGCGCCAGAAATAGCGTTTTCGATGCGTCGAACGGCGGCCAGGTATCAGCGCCGCGCCACTTCTCGTCATGTACGGAGAAATAGTGCACCGGCTTCTCCGAGCGGAGGCCGGTCTCATGTCCGGCGAGGTGCTCGTCGAAGAACCTCAAGACCTCAGCGAGAATGTCGAATTCCGGGAGTTCGTCCGCGCGCCACCGTGAGCAATTGATGCGCGCGCCATGATCCCAAGGGCCGAGGAGAAGGTACTTGTTCTCGTTCGGCAAGGTGAGAAACCGGCTGATCGCTCCGTTCGCGTAGCCGGCGCCGTCCATCCAGCCGGAGACGGAATAGACTGCCACATCTCGCCTGATACCCTCGCAATAGCTCGCAGGGCTGATGGCATCGGACGAGTGCCCACCGAATTGGGAAAGGGGTTCGCTCCTGTATTCCATGGCGCGCATCAGCTCCGGCATGCGGAAGTTGCCGGAGTGTGCGTCGATCGCCGCTCTGCAATCGGAGCCATCCGGATCGTCATCGACCGGATGCGGTCCCCTGAAGGCGGGATTGGAGTAGTAGACAAATTCCCTGAGCAGATCGCGCTTATCCTGGTCGAGGCCGGCCTTCAGGCGATCGTAGACCTCGGCGAGATTGGTCAGAAGTATCCCGCCCGGGTAATAGTTATCCAGATAAGTGTCCCAAACGGAAAACAGCGGAGCGATCGCCTTGACAGCAGGATGCGATGTGGAAGCAAGGAAATCGCTCGCTGCTCCGAGATAGGATATGCCGGTCGCGCCGATCGCACCGTTCGCCCAGGATTGTTGGACGATCCATTGGGCCACCTCGTAGGCGTCGTCGCGCTCGCGGGGAGACCTGAAAATGTCGCGCGTACCAAAGCTCGCTCCCGTGCCTCTGATGTCGACGACGACAAGCGCATATCCTCGCGGGACGAAAGTATCGCGGTATTTGGCGACGTTCGGCGACGGCTCCACATTTTCGGCCGACGGATCGACCGCGAAACGGCGGTAGTACGGCGTTTGAATCAGGATTGTCGGCCAGCGCCCGCGCTTTTCCGTCCCGTCGGGAAGATACACATCGACGGCCAGCCTGCAGCCATCCTTCATTTTCATGTAGACCGATTTCGGCTGAGTTACCTTGTGGGTCGCGGGCCTGCCGCGGATGTACCGGCTCGGAGGTACCATCCAGGCATCTCCGCGCATGTCGTTGTCGGCCATCTGAAAATCCGCAAATCCGGGTTCTGCCGCCTCGCGACGAGCGGCTCGGCAAGGAGCCGATCATCATGGCTGCGCGTCCAGAGGCAAGATGCGAGGCCGTACGTGTCGCGTCGTTACGCGGACGATGTCGCAAGCTTCCAACCGCGAAGGGATGCGAAAGTGCACATTGGTTCACGGTTCGAACAAACGCGCCGCTCGGGTCATCCACGAGCCGACCACACAGTCAGGGGGAAATTCAAATGGGAGATATCACGGTCTATCGGGCGCGGAAGGTCATCACGATGGATCCGGGTCGTCCTTTCGCCCAATGCGTGGCGGTCAGGGATGGTCGCGTCCTGTCAACCGGTACGATCGAGACCATGCAGCCCTGGCTGAAACGGTATCCCTACAAGATCGACGACACCTTCGCGGACAAGGTCATCCTGCCGGGATTCATCGACCCCCACACGCACTTCGCGTTCTCGGCCGGCTATCTCGCGATGCACTACATCGGCCCGATCGACTCGCCGGGACCCCACGGCATCAACAAGGGACTGCCCACCCGCGCGGAAGTTGTCGCCAAGCTTCGCGAAGCCGCCAATGCCGACCCTGATCCGAATGCGGCGCTGATTGCCTGGGGATTGGACCCCGCATCGCAGGGCGGACATCTCCATCGCGATGAGCTCGATGCCATCTCCCTTAAGCGGCCGATGTGGGTGATCTCTTACGCTCCGCATTTTATTTACCTGAACAGCGCGGCGCTGGAACGGGCCAAGGTTCCAGACAACACGAACGTGCACGGCGTGATGCGGTATCCGGACGGCAGGTTGAACGGACAGTTCGTCGAACTGGAGGCCGGACGCCTCGCTCTGGGCGCAATGCGCGAAGCGATTGCAGAGCGCGGCGGCGTCGATGGCCTGAGGAGAATGGGTGACATCGCGCGGAAAGCCGGCGTCACCACGACCGCCGAAATGATCTTTGGCAAGGGAAACTTCGAGAACGAATGGGCGCTTCATTCGAAAGTGGTTCCGGACGAGAGCTTTCCGTTACGTATGGGTCTTGTTTCGCTCGAACTTGCGCTCCACTCCGATCACGGCAGCAAGGGCGCGGATTTTCTTCTCGACGCGATGAAAAGGAGCGGCGACAAGCTTTTCTTTCATGGCGTGAAGTTTCTGTCCGACGGGTCGTTTCCCGCGATGTCCCTGCGGCTGAACTTTCCCGGCTATCTCGACGGAAGCAACGGTCTGCGCAACGATGTCCCGTGGGACGAACTCCACGAGCGAATGCTTCCCTATTGGAAGGCGGGTATCCAGATCCACTGTCACGCAAACGGTGACGAAGCGGTGGACGCTTCGCTGAATGCGCTGGCCAGGCTTCAGAAAGTGCAGCCGCAATTTGATCATCGCTTCACGCTGGAGCACTACTGCATCAGCACGCCCGACCAGGCCCGCCGGCTCAAGACGCTCGGCGGTGTCGCCAGCGTGAACAATTATTTCGTGCACTATCGCAGCCAACTCCACGCCGAAGAGGGATTCGGGCCGGATCGTTCCGAAGCGGTGGCGAGACTAGGATCCCTTGAGCGCGAAGGCGTGATCTTCACGCTGCATTCCGACTATTCGCTGGTCCTGGTTCCGCTCCATCCGTTGACCGCCGCCTGGGTCGCGGTCAACCGCATCGCCCTGGACGGAAAAACGGTGTTGGCTCCGGGCGAGCGGATCGGTGTCGAGCGCGCGTTGCGTGCAATCACGATCGATGCGGCTTACGTGCTGGGCGCAGAACAGCGACTGGGGAGTCTGGAGCCGGGGAAATTCGCCGATTTTGCCATCCTCGAAGCTGATCCATTTGAGGTCGATCCCGTCGATCTCAAGGACATCAGGATCTGGGGCACGGTCCTCGGCGGCAAGCCGCAACCTGCATGACCGCCGGATCCCACGATCGAGCCGACGACATTATCGTGCCCGTCAGTCCGGCCGCCGGCAAAGAGACTCTGGCCATGTTGATGGGCATCTTTGAGGCCGCGAGGGTCGTCCCCCGCGCGGTTGCCACGGTATCGCTGCCGCTGACGATCGTCAGCGGCTTCCTGGGATCCGGAAAGACGACCCTGGTGAACCGTCTCCTTTCCGAGCCCGGCGGCAGGAGGATCGCCGTACTCGTCAATGATTTTGCGGCCGTAAACATCGACGAGGAACTGATCCGCTTTCAAAGCGAGGATACGATCGGCCTGACAAACGGTTGCGCGTGCTGTTCGATCAACGGCGATCTGGTCAACGCGATTCAGCGGCTGATCGAGCGAAAAGAACCTCCCGACGCCATCGTTCTCGAAGCGAGCGGGCTTGCGGATCCGCGCGGCATCGCGCAGGTGGCATTGGCCAATCCTGCGATACGGCTCGACGCCATCCTCACATTGGTGGATTGCGAAACATTCCCCGAGCGCATCAGGGATGAGAGAACCCGGCCGACGATGCTGGCGCAGTTGTCTGCGGCCGATATCATCGTAATGAGCAAATCCGACCTCATCGAGGATCGCCGGGACGCGATCAAGGGCCTGATCGAATTATCGGCTTCGGGCCGCACCATCCTCGAGGCGATGCACGGCAACATTCCTGCGGACATCGTGCTGGGCGTAAACGCCAGCCCCTCGTCCGCGTTCCGATGCTCTGCCGCTGACCATCACACCTCATTCGCATCAACGACGCGAAGCTGGTCGACACCGATACAAAGAGACGTGATCATGCGGGCGTTGCGCGAGCTTCCGCAGAATATCGTACGGGCAAAAGGTCTCTTCTGCTTCAAGGACGACGAACGTCGAAGATTCGTCTATCAGCGAGTCGGCAAGCGCGAGAGTCTCGAGGCGGCGCCGGAGCTGTCGTCGATTGCCCAGCATGGCTCAAGGCTTGTCCTCATCGGCTTTTCCGACCAGTGGGATGAAGCGGAGGTGTCCCGGCTCATACCATGACCGGGCTCCGGCTATGCACTTCGGCCTGGTGAGGTGCCCCGGTCGCTACCGTCTGGGCCGAAAGTCAGGCGCCTCTGGCGACGTCAGCCGTCGGGATGTCGCTTTCATCCAACAAGCACGGCGAGCGGATGCTGGCGAGATCGTATCGGCAGGCGATAATAAATCGCAGTCATTCTGGCACGGGCACCCATGAGACGATTCTCTGCAATTTCCTTGTTTCGCGAAGCTCTCGGGGGACACGAGAAGTGGCCACGGCAGTGGCGTTCGCCCGAGCCGAAACCTGCCTACGACGTCGTGATCGTCGGAGGCGGCGGGCATGGCTTGGCGACGGCGTTCTACCTGGCTGAACGATACGGACAAACTGACGTCGCAGTGGTGGAGAAGGGATGGATCGGCGGCGGCAACACCGGCCGCAACACGACGATCATCCGATCGAACTATCTCTTTGACGAGAGCGCCAGGTTCTACGAGCATGCCTTGAAGCTTTGGGAAGGGCTCTCGCAGCAACTGAACTACAATGTGATGTACTCCCCGCGGGGCGTGCTGATGCTCGCCCACAACATTCACGACGTCCAGAGCTTCAAGCGGCATGTCCATGCCAACAGGCTCAACGGCATCGACAATGAATGGCTGTCGCCACAGGAGTGCAAGGAGTTCTGTCCTCCGCTGAATGTCGGCGGTGCCATGCGCTATCCCATCCTTGGCGGTGCTTTGCAGCGGCGGGGCGGTACGGCCCGACACGATGCGGTCGCGTGGGGATACGCAAGGGCCGCGGACGCGCGTGGCGTCGACATTCTGGAAAACTGCGAGGTCCTCGGCATCCGCCGCGCGATATCGGGCCGGGTAGAAGGCGTCGAAACGTCAAGGGGCTTCATTCGGGCCGGCAAGGTCGGAGTCGTCGCGGCTGGCAATACCAGCGTCGTCATGAACATGGCCGGGGTAAGGTTGCCGCTGGAGAGTTTTCCGCTCCAGGCCCTGGTCTCGGAGCCCGTCAAGCCCGCTTTTCCCTGCGTGGTGATGTCAAACACCATCCACGCCTACATCTCGCAATCCGACAAGGGAGAGATGGTCATCGGTGCCGGCACGGATGCTTACACATCCTATTCACAGCGGGGCGCACTGCATATCGCCAGCCACACGCTCGATGCCATTTGCGAGCTTGTGCCGATGTTCAGAAGACTGCGGATGTTGCGCAACTGGGGTGGCATCGTCGACGTGACTCCCGATCGATCCCCGATCGTGGCGAAGACGCCGGTGCCCGGGCTCTATCTTAATTGCGGTTGGGGCACCGGAGGCTTCAAAGCGACGCCTGGCTCAGGTGACCTCTTCGCCTGGACGATCGCAAAGGACGATCCTCATCCGATCAACGCGCCCTTCACGATCGAGCGCTTTCGCGATGGCGTGATGATCGACGAAGCCGCTGCTGCGGCCGTGGCCCACTAGTCTTGGAAATTCAGTCACATGCTTCTCATCAAGTGCCCCTTCTGCGGCCCGCGGCCAGAACTCGAGTTCTCCTATGGAGGACAGGCGCATATCGCGCGCCCGAAGGATCCCGCGTCTCTCGATGACGAGGCGTGGGCGGAATACCTGTACATAAGAAGCAATTCGAAAGGACTGCACGCGGAACGCTGGAGGCATATTCACGGCTGCGCGCGTTTCTTCAACGTGCAGCGGAATACGGTCTCCGACGCGATTGTGTCGACCTACAAGATTGGCGAGGAGCCTCCCAAGCCGGTCGAACCGGGGCTGGAAGAGCGGTCCAGCAGGAGCGGAGCGGCGCTATGAGATACCGGCTTCCCGCGGGCGGCCGCATCGATCGCGACAAGCCTATGTCGTTCCACTTCGACGGAAAGAAATATTCCGGGTTCGCAGGCGACACGCTCGCTTCGGCACTTATCGCCAACGGCGTCCATCTCGTCGGCAGATCGTTCAAGTACCATCGTCCTCGCGGCATCATGTCCGCCGGCGCGGATGAGCCGAACGCGCTCGTGGGTGTGGGCAACGAGGAATCGCGCTATACGCCGAACCTTCGCGCAACGCAGGTCGAGCTCTACGACGGCCTCGTGGCCGAGAGCCAGAACCGTTGGCCATCCCTGTCGCTGGACTTCAGCGGCGCAAACGACCTGTTCTCGCGATTTCTCCCGGCGGGCTTCTACTACAAGACCTTCATGTGGCCGGCGTCGGCGTGGAAGAAGCTGTACGAGCCGATGATCCGGCGCGCCGCCGGGCTGGGGCGCGCCCCGGACGCGGCCGACGCCGACCGTTATACGCAAGTGTACGGGCATTGCGATGTCCTGGTCGTCGGGGCGGGGCCAGCCGGGCTTGCGGCCGCCCTGGCGGCGGCGCGATCGGGAGTGAGGGTCTTCGTCTGCGACGAGCAGGACCAGATGGGAGGCTCGCTGCTGTCGGAGCGGGAAGCAACCATCGACGGGCAGGCGGCCGCTGATTGGCTGGAGCAGACTATCCAGGAATTGAAGTCGCGAACGAACGTGGTCCTGTTGCCGCGGACCACCGCGTTCGGTTGGTATCCGCACAATTTCCTTGGGCTATGTGAGCGCGTCACGGACCATTTGGGACCGGCAATCACAAAGCAACCGCGGGAGCGGATGTGGCAGGTACGGGCTAGGGAAGTGGTTCTCGCGACGGGTGCGATCGAAAGGCCGATGGTATTTCCAGGCAATGATCGCCCCGGAATCATGATGGCTGAGGCGGCGCGAACCTATGCCAATCGCTATGGGGCGTTGCCCGGCACCAGGGCAGTCGTCTTCACCGCTTGTGACAGCGCTTATCGTGCGGCACTCGAGCTGAAGAGCGCCGGGATAGAGATCACCGCGATCGCGGACGTGAGATCAAATCCGAACGGGCGGTGGATCGAGCGGGCGCGAGCGGCCGGCATAGACGTGCGTCCCTCCACTGTAGTTGCCGGCACTTACGGCCGTCTGCACATCTCGCATGTCGATGTGGCCAGGATCTCGGGAGGAAGCGCAGGGCATCCCGAAACCTTCGCGTGCGACCTTCTGCTGATGTCGGCGGGCTTCACGCCGAGTGTGCACCTGTTCTCGCAGTCGCGCGGCAAGCTCGTCTACGACGAGGATCTGAAGGCATATCTGCCGGGTGAATCGGTCGAGCGCGAGCGTTCCGTGGGAGGTTGTCGAGGCGTGTTCGACCTCAGCACATCTCTCGCCGACGGGTTCGCGGGAGGACTCAGCGCGGCAAAAGCGGCGGGAGGGACTGTAGCGGCCGAGCACAAATTTTCGGTTTTCGCCCAATCGTTGGGGAGAGACGGTTTCGTTGGCGCGCCGCCGAGCGGCGGCGGATCGCGTCGAACACGGGCCTGGGTCGACTTCCAGAACGACGTCACCGCAAAAGACATTGAACTTGCGACGCGCGAAGGCTTTCGCTCCATCGAGCACGTCAAGCGCTACACGACGACGGGTATGGCGACCGACCAGGGCAAGACTTCCAACATGAACGCGTTGGGTATCGTCTCGCAGACTCTGGCGCTGCCCGTCTCCAAGGTCGGCCTGACGACCTTTCGTCCGCCATATACGCCGACAACCTTCGGCGCATTTGCCGGTCAGTCGAGAGGACAGCTGTTCGATCCGGTTCGGAAGACGTCGATCCACGAATGGGCACGCGAGAACGGCGCCGTCTTCGAGGACGTGAGCCTTTGGAAGCGGGCCCATTACTTCCCGCGGCCGGGCGAGGACATACACGCGGCGGTCAGACGCGAATGCAAGGCTACGCGGGAATCCGTCGGCATTTTCGATGCCAGCACGCTCGGCAAGATTGAGGTCGTCGGCAAGGACGCCGCCGAGTTCATGAACCGGATGTACACCAATGCGTGGACGAAGCTCGAGCCCGGACGTCTACGCTACGGAGTCATGCTGCGCGAGGACGGCTTCATCATGGACGACGGAGTGGTCGGGCGGATGTCGCCCGACCGATTCCACGTCACGACAACGACAGGTGGCGCAACCCGCGTACTCGCCCTCATGGAAGATTACCTGCAGACGGAGTGGTCGGATCTTGACGTCTGGTTGACGTCGACGACGGAGCAATGGGCGGTCATCGCCGTCCAGGGACCGAATGCCCGCAAGGTGCTCCAGCCGCTTGTCCAAGGCATCGACATCTCCCAACAGGCGATGCCGCACATGAGCGTGCAGGAGGGACGTATCTGGGGGGTGCCGACGCGACTTTTCAGGGTCTCCTTCACCGGCGAACTGGGTTTTGAGGTCAACGTCCCCATGGGATACGGGCGCGGTGTGTGGGAGGCGATCTGCGCCGCGGGACGTGAGTTCGGCATCACGCCCTACGGCACCGAAACGATGCATGTTCTCCGGGCCGAGAAGGGATACATCATCGTTGGCCAGGAGACCGACGGCACTGTGACCCCCGACGACGTGGGGCTGGCATGGGCGATCGGAAAAGCCAAGAAGGACTTCGTTGGCAAACGTTCGCTGGCGCGGCCCGCCATGAGCCGAAGCGATCGAAAACAGCTGGTCGGGCTGCTCACCGTGGATCCGAAGATCGTATTGGAGGTGGGGGCGCAGGTCGTCGCCGACCCATCCGAACCTGTCCCCATGACGATGATCGGTCACGTAACGTCATCGTATTGGAGCGCTGCGCTCGACCGTTCGATCGCTCTTGCCTTGGTGCAAGGAGGCCGGGCGCGGATCGGCTCACGCCTGAGCGTTCCGATGCCAAGCGGGCCCGTGACGGTCGAAGTGGTCCAGCCGATTTTCTACGATCCGGAGGGGAAGCGTCTCGATGGCTGAGGCAACGATCGTCAGGGTGAACTCGCTGGCGGCCGTCAGCCGCGACAGCGCAAATCCTCCGCGGGCTTGCCTAGCGGTGCTGCCTGACGCTGCGAAATTGGTGTTTCGCGGACGTCCCCCGTCGGTTGGCGCCGCCGCAGAGGCATTCGGCGTCGAGTTGCCCCAAACCGCCAATCGTTTCAGCGAGGCGGGGCCGCGCAAGGCCTATTGGTTGGGCCCGGACGAGTGGCTGCTGGAAGCGATCGGGCAGGATTCTTCGGAACTCTTCTCAGCGATGGCCGAAAGGCTCGCCTCCCATTCCTGCTCTCTCGTCGACGTCAGTCATCGATCCGACTCCATGGAAATAAGGGGACCGATGAGCGAGTACGTGCTCAACCACGGCTGCCCGCTCGATCTTTCGGAACGAGCGTTCCCGATCGGGATGTGCACGCGCACCATTCTCGGCAAGTCGCCGATTATACTTTCCCGAACGGAGCGTGAAGTGTTTCACCTGGATGTTTGGCGTTCGTTCTCGCCTTACGTCTGGTTGCTTCTGGATGACGCCCGCCGGGAATTCCTCGACGATGAGTCTGCCAGGTCGCCCACGTGATTTCATGATCGGAACGTTCGAGCTCTTCAAGATCGGTATCGGCCCATCGTCGTCCCATACGGTCGGCCCCATGAAGGCGGCGGCCCGCTTTGCCGAGAGCGTAGAGCTTGCTGGTCTGCTGCCACGCGTGGCGCGGGTGCGGGTCGACCTGTTCGGATCGCTCGCCTGGACCGGTAAAGGGCACAGCACGGACAAAGCCGTCATTCTCGGCCTTGCCGGCGAGCTTCCTGATGCGGTCGATCCCGATGATGCCGACAGGATCGCCGCGTCGGCCCGGCAGGGAAGGGTCCTCCATTTCGCGGGCAAGTATCGGATCGCCTTCGACCCCGAGGCGGACATCGTGTTCGACAGCATCACCCCTGCGCTCCATCATCCCAACACGCTGGCGCTTACGGTCTTCGATTCGGCCGGGGAGCGGCTTCTTGAACAGCGATGGTGCTCGGTCGGCGGCGGCTTCGTCGTCGAGGAAGCCGAGGTGGGAAAACCATCACCTATCTCGTCGACGCCGGTGCCCTATCCCTTCCGCTCGGGCCGCGACCTCCTCACGATGGGAGCTTCGTCCGGCCTCTCCATTGCCGAGATGGTTCTGGGCAACGAAACCTCGCGGCTGCCGCGCGAGGAGGTCGAGAGCAATCTCGATCGCATCGTCGCGGTCATGATGGCTTGCATAGACCGCGGCATGGTGACGGAGGGAGAGCTCCCCGGCGGTCTCGAGGTGCGGAGGCGGGCGCCCGCACTGCACCGGAGGCTCCTCGTGGCATCCGGAGCGAACAATCGCGCGCAGCATGCCGTGATGGATTGGGTTAGCCTGTATGCGATCGCCGTCAACGAGGAGAACGCCGCCGGAAGCCGCGTCGTCACGGCGCCGACCAACGGCGCGGCCGGCATCATTCCGGCCACGTTGCGTTACTTCCGCGATCATTGTCACGACGCCGATGCGGAAGGGCTGCGCCGCTTTCTCCTCACCGCTTCCGCGATCGGAGCCCTGTTCAAGACGAACGCATCCATCTCCGGTGCGGAGGTCGGATGTCAAGGGGAAGTCGGCGTCGCCTGCTCGATGGCGGCCGCGGGATTGGCAGCCGTTCTCGGCGGCACCAACGAGCAGATCGAGAATGCTGCCGAAATCGGCATGGAGCACCATCTCGGCATGACCTGCGATCCGATCGGCGGTCTGGTGCAGATCCCCTGCATCGAGCGAAACGCGTTCGGGGCCATCAAGGCCATCAGCGCTGCCTCGCTGGCGCTCCAGGGCGACGGGACACACGTGGTGTCGCTCGACAAGGTCATCGCGACGATGCGCGAGACTGGCCGGGATATGCAATCCAAATACAAGGAGACCTCGCTCGGAGGGCTCGCGGTGAATCTGGCGGAATGCTGAAGGAAACACACATGGGACAGGTTGCGTCGAACAAGTTCTTCACCACCGACATCTCGATCCTGGATCCCGAGATAGCCTCGGCTATAGCGGACGAGCTAAGGCGACAGCAGGAAGAGATAGAGCTGATCGCTTCCGAGAACATCGTGTCGCGCGCGGTTCTGCAGGCGCAAGGCTCGGTTCTGACGAACAAGTACGCGGAAGGCTATCCGGGACGACGCTACTACGGCGGATGCGCGCATGTCGACGTGGCGGAGGAGGTCGCGAGGGAGCGCGCGAAGAAACTCTTTGGCTGCGCCTTCGCGAACGTGCAACCGAATTCGGGCAGTCAGGCCAACCAGGGCGCCTTCATGGCTCTCATGAAGCCGGGCGATACTTTCATGGGACTGGACCTGGCCGCAGGGGGCCATCTTACCCACGGCGCGAAGCCGAACATGTCAGGCAAATGGTTCAATGCGGTGAGCTACGGCGTGCGTCCGGATGATCACCGGATCGACATGGACGCGCTGGAGCGCCTCGCATGGGAGCATAAGCCGAAGGTCATTGTCGCAGGCGGGTCGGCTTACTCACGATTCTGGGACTTCGCGGAATTCCGTCGCATCGCGGACTTGGTCGGCGCATATCTCATGGTCGACATGGCGCATTTCGCCGGCTTGGTCGCCGGTGGCGTGCATCCGTCACCCATCCCTCATGCGCATGTCGTGACGTCGACGACCCACAAGACGCTGCGCGGTCCTCGCGGCGGTCTGATCCTGTGCAACGACGCGGAGTTGGCAAAGAAGATCGACTCGTCGATCTTTCCGGGGCTTCAAGGCGGGCCGCTGATGCATGTGATCGCCGCCAAGGCGGTTGCGTTCGGCGAAGCACTGACGCCGGAGTTCCGCCGATACGCAAACGAAGTCGTCAGCAACGCCAAAACGTTGGCGAGCACCCTGATGGAACGGGGATATTCCGTTGTTTCTGATGGGACCGACAATCATCTGTTGCTGGTCGATCTGCGTTCCAAGAACCTCAACGGCAAGACGGCTGAAGCCGCGCTCGGGCGCGCTAACATGACCTGCAACAAAAACGGGATACCTTTCGACCCCGAGAAGCCGACCGTTACCTCGGGAATTCGGCTGGGAACTGCGGCAACGACATCACGGGGGTTCGGTGAAAGAGAATTTCAGACGGTGGGCAATCTGATCGCGGACGTATTGGACGCCGTGTCGCTCGCGAATACCGGCGCGGCGCCGGCCGTCGAGCAGCGCGTGAGAGGGCAGGTCGCCGAGCTCACGAAGGCGTTCCCCATCTATCCGCTTGCTTGAAGTGACGCGTTGTCCGGCACCTTCGCGATCGGTGGATTCCGACGGAATTTTCGTCCGCGGATTGCTGGTCAACTCGCCCGTTGATCTCATCGACCGGACGACGATGCGATCCCTGGAGGTTGATTTGGACTTGTCGATCGATCTAAGCAAGGCCGCTTCGAGTGACAACCTGGCGGATACCGCGAACTACTCGGATCTCGTCCGCGAGATTTCGCGCGCCTTCGCGTCGTCCGATCACGCCTCCCTCGCTGAGGCAGCGGCATCCGCTGCGGAGGCGGTCCTTGCGGCCGCCGCCAATGCCGATGGAGTGAAGCTGACCGTGCGCGATCCTCGTGTGACGTTTGGGACGGCCGTTGGCAGGATCGGTGTGTCGGTGGAGCGGAGCAGGCGCGGAACCGTCGAAGTTGCGCCACATGATGATGCAGCCAACATGCGTCTTTCCGCGAAGCGAGGATGGGCCTGAAGCAACGAGAGGCGAAAATGTCGAGCAATTTGGCACTGGGAAATTTCCGGCTCAGCTACGGCCCCGATGCCGGCGAGGGCGCGTTCACGACGAGGCCGGAAATCGTCGGCGCGTTCGGGGTGGTCGCTTCGACTCATTGGCTGGGAACCGCCGCAGGCATGCGCATCCTCGAAAAGGGAGGCAATGCCTTCGACGCCGCCGTGGCCATCGGCTTCGCGCTCCAAGTCGTCGAGCCGCATCTCAACGGCTTCGGCGGTGAGGTCCCGATCATCTTCCATGACGCGAAATCGGGACGGGCGCGCGTGCTGTGCGGGCAAGGAGTCGCGCCGGCGGGCGCCACGATTGAGGCGTTCGCCGGGCTGGGTCTCGACATCATTCCTGGAAGCGGGTTTCTTCCCGCGTGCGTTCCCGGCTCGTTCGGCGCCTGGATGAGGCTGCTCCAGGACTACGGGACAATGGGCGTGGGCGACGTTCTGGAATCCGCCATCACCTACGCTCGCGACGGTTACGTGATGCTTCCCAGGATCGCCGCGGCGATTCAAACGGTCGCTCCCCTTTTCCGGGAGGAATGGCCGACATCGGCGAGCGTCTATCTGAAAGATGGCCTGCCGGCGCCAGGCTCTCTATTTGCGAATCCGGACCTTGCATCGACGTATGAGAGAATCGTCCGGGTCGCCGAGGAAACGCGCGGGACGAGAGAACAGAAGATAGAAGCCGCCCGCAAGGCGTTCTACCAGGGGTTTGTCGCCGACGCGATCGAGCGGTTCGTCCGGACGCCCGTGATGGATACGTCGGGATCGCGGCATGCCGGACTCATCTCCGGACAGGATCTCTCGCTCTGGCAAGAGACGTACGAGGATCCGCTTTCCCTGAGCTATGGCGACTTTCAGGTGCTCAAGCCGGGACCGTGGACGCAGGGACCGGTGTTCCTCCAGCAGCTCGCCCTGCTCAAGGGATTCGATCTGTCCTCGATGGATCCCCTCGGCGCCGACTTCATTCACACCGTCACCGAGTGCTCCAAGCTCGCGTTCGCCGATCGCGAGAAGTATTACGGCGACCCGAATTTTGTCGATGTGCCGATGGCAAGGCTTCTGAATGAGGACTACGCGAGCGCGCGACGAGAGTTGGTGGGCAGGGCTGCCTCACTGGACTTCCGGCCGGGCTCGATCGAGGGCTTCGATCATGCCGTGCCCTATACCGTTGGCGACGCCGAGGACGGGAGCGCGGCGCTGGGCGCCGGTGAGCCGACGGTCGCCCGCTCCACGGCCGTTAGCGGAGAGCCCGCGATCAGCCGCCGCGGGGCCGTGCGTGGCGATACGGTCCATCTCGACGTGATCGATCGGCACGGCAATATCGTTTCGGCAACGCCGAGCGGAGGCTGGCTGCAAAGTTCGCCGGTGATCCCTGGACTCGGATTCGCGCTCGGGACGCGAGCGCAGATGTTCTGGCTCAAGCCGGGGCTTCCATCGTCGCTTGCTCCCGGCAAGCGGCCCAGGACAACACTTTCCGTTTCGCTGGTGTACAGGGACGCGGAGCCATACGCGAGTTTCGGTACTCCGGGCGGCGATCAACAGGACCAGTGGAGCTCGGTCTTCTTTCTGCGCCACGTGCATCACAATCTCAATCTGCAGCGCGCGATCGACGCACCGATGTTTCACAACGACCACATGCCGAGCTCGTTTTTTCCGCGCCGCGCCAAACCCGGTTCATTGGCCATGGAAAGTCGTTTTTCAATGGACGTGCAGAAGGAGCTTGCGGACAGGGGCCATCGCATCGAAATCGTCGACGGATGGTCGCTCGGAAGGCTTTCGGCGGTTTCCAAAAGAGCGAGGGTTCTGCGCGCGGCGGCGAACCCTCGCTATATGCAGGGTTACGCCTTTGGTCGTTAAGTAATACCGCGCGATCATCAGCCGATGGATGGGTGGCCTTGCTCGGCCAGCTCAATGAAGGCGCGGACCGTCTTGGACCTGTTCGTTCTTTTCCAGACCAGAAGCGTTTCCAGACAGAACCGTTGATCGTCGATCGGACGCAGATCGATGTTCTGACCGGCGAACCCGATCAGGCTCTTCGGATAGATCGTAACGCCGAGGCCGGCCGCGACCAGTCCGAGCAGCGCCATCGGATTCGACGCTTCCAGGCTGACGTTCATGCTCAGGCCTTCCGCCGAGAAGATGTCGCTCAGGCGCCAGCGATACGCCTCCCACTCGCCCATATCTCCGAGAATAAGATCCTGCCCGGCGAGATCGGCTGGACGTATCGTTGGTGCACGGGTCAACGCGTGATCCCGCGGCGCAACGAGATAAAGCGGCTCCACGCAGGCCACCAGGCTCTGGAAATCGGGATGGTCGAACGGCCCGATCATGTAGCCTACGTCGATCTCGTCATGTGCGAGCGCCAGCTTCTGACCCTGGGTACGCATGTAGCGCAGGTTCAGCGCGACATGCGGGTAGAGTCGTCTGTACCGAGAGACTGCCGAAGGCATCAGCGTCGTTGCCGCGAAAGACATGTAAGCCAATCTCAGCTCTCCGGTCTTGCCCTGCGCAACGAGACGAGCCGCGCCGACCGCCCGTTCGTAACCCCGCAACAGCTCGACATTTGTTTCGTAAAACGAGCGGCCCGCTGGCGTGAGCGAAACTTCTCGGGTGGTACGCTCGAACAGCTTGAATCCGAGCTGCTGTTCCAATCGCTGAATACGACGGGTCAGAGCCGACTGATCAATATTGAGGCGTTGGGCGCCGCGTCGGAAGCTGAGTTCCTCGGCAACCACCACAAAGGACTGCGTGAGTTCGATACCTTCGTCTCCGCACATTCGGCGCCTTCCCTACGGGCGAGTGAAGGATATCGATTGATGCAGGCCGTGCAACAACAATTGGTGAACGGTCACTTCCGCTCGCGCCGCCTTTCGTCATGATGGCCTCGATGGAGCCGTCGGTCAGGGCGGCCGGACAATGAGGAGATTGACCGTGCAGGACATCGACAATCGTGAGCTCAATCGCATGTTGCAGCAGGCCTTCGATGCTTCGACGAAGATCTATCAGGAGCGCGGTTTCCAGCGTCGCATCGGATTCGGAACACGTCCGGCGCTGGTGAGCGTCGACCTCGCCAACGCCTGGACGCGCCCGGGCAATCCCTTCACTTGCGATCAGGAAGCGATGGACAACGAGATCATCCCGGGCATGCAGCGGCTCCTGAAGGGCTGCCGTGCGAACGGCCATCCGGTGATCCACGTGACCACGGCCTACGAGATCACCGACCGGAATGCACCGTTTACCGACATGGGCTTGTGGCACTGCAAAATACCGATCGAAGTCGTCAATCTCAACGATCGGGCGCTCTGGGCCATCGACGCGCGCATCGCTCCGGTCGAGGGGGAATATACGTTGCTGAAGAAACGGGCGAGCGCGTTTCATGGCACGGGCCTTGGGGGAATTCTGCGCGCTGCCGGCGTCGACACCATCCTGGTAACCGGCGTGACCGCGACGGCATGCGTCCGTACGACGATCTGCGATGGCTTGGCGGACGGTTTTCGCACCATTGCCGTTCGTGAGTGCATCGGCGACCGCGTACCCGGTGCGGTCGCCTGGAACCTCTACGACATCGACGCCAAGTTCGCTGACGTGCACAGCGTCGATGAATGCGTTGATTATTTAAACAGCATGGGATCGACACGCGTAGCGGCCGAGTAGCGCTCTCGTGGCGACGGCGAGATGGACAGAGTCTCGCCGTCGCCCGATCGTGAGCGGTTCGGCAGTTACAGCGACTTGAACATCACAAGCGCATCGACATAGTCGCCAGAGGGCCGACGGAAGGCGAGTGGCAGGCGACCGACGTCCCGGAAGCCAAGAGAATGCCAGAGGCTGACGGCGCGCTCATTGCTGCTGACAACGAAATTGAATTGCATCGCGGAAAATCCCTGGCTCTTCGCCTGCAACAGGGAGTGTTCGCACATCCGCCGAGCGATGCCTTTTCCCTGCGCGCTCGGGTGCGTCATGTAGCCGCAATTGGCGACATGCGATCCGCCTCCGGCCTGATTGGCGCGAAGGTAGTAGGTGCCCAGCGCGATTCCGTCTTGCACTGCAATAAAGGTTTGACGATCTGTCCCCATCCAATAGCTAAGAGCGTCCGCCTCCGACATGTGAGCTATGGCGGAATCTGGGTGATGACGGCCTGAGAAGGGCGGCGTATCGAGGCGGGTAACCAGCCAGCCAGAACCTCACATGGGATGGTTCGTGTCAAGGCCATCAATCGCAATGCATCAGCAGT
>NZ_JBVAPG010000520.1:0-429 GCF_055413685.1 Bradyrhizobium sp. LeoA1Lang
CCAGCCGGTGTGATATCTCTCGTCATGGCGTTGCTCTCCTTTGTGGAATCAGCACCCCGAGCCTACCGGCTCAAGGTGGGCAACGCCGACCTCTTCAGTAATTCAACAGAACCCGGGACATCCCCCCATACAACACGGCGAACAATGCGAAATACGTGTTGCCACGCTCGATCGTACCACCATGGTTCGGGAGCGCCTTGGCAAGGGCGAGCAACCGAGTGGCTGTGTCTGTGTCGAAGATAAATGGCGTGCGCTGATACCTTCCGCGACGCGGCGGTGATCTCAGCGGTGTCTGGGCGAGCTTCCCGTGATCGACGAGATACGAAAGCAGTCGTCCCACCGTAGAGCGCAGGTGATTATAGCTTCTTGGCCGCGATCGCGGACGCGAGAGAAGAAACTCATCCACCAGTTCCGGGGTTACCTCACTAA
>NZ_JBVAPG010000521.1:0-428 GCF_055413685.1 Bradyrhizobium sp. LeoA1Lang
GCGGCCGTGGCTCCGCCAGCGGCATGCGGTGCTGCGGCGCGCGCCCGCTGGGCTCCGGCCGGGGCGGGAGCGGCGGGGGGGGTGTCGGCGCGGGGCCGGGCGGCGAGCGTGGCGGGGGCGTGTGGGGGGGACAGGCGCGGGGGCGCGTGCTGGCGCGGGCGGGGGGGGGGGTGGGGGGGGGCGGGGGGGGGGGGGGGGGGGGGGGGGGGTGGGGGGGGCGGGGGGGGGGGGGCGGGGGGGGGGGGGGGGGGGGGGTGGGGGGGGGGGGGGGGGTGGGGGGGGGCGGGGGGGGGGGGGGGGGGGGGTGGGGGGGGGGGGGGGCGGGGGGGGGCGCGGTGGGGACGCTCGCGGGCGGGGGGGGGCTCTGGTGGGGGGGGGGCGCGGGCGGCTGTGTCGCCAGGGGCGGGAGGGGGGGGGTCGGCGGGGGG
>NZ_JBVAPG010000522.1:0-424 GCF_055413685.1 Bradyrhizobium sp. LeoA1Lang
TATGAGGCGCCGCAGGGCGAGATCGAGACCGCGCTGGCCAAGCTCTGGGCCGAGCTTCTGGGGCTGGAGCGGGTCGGACGCCACGACCACTTCTTCGCGCTGGGCGGCCACTCGCTCTTGGCGGTGCGGCTCTTGAGCCGGCTGTCGCAGGCTGTTGGCGTCGCACTGCCGCTGACGACGCTGTTCGCCAGACCGGTGCTGACCGATCTGGCGGGGAGCATTGTCGAGATATTGAGCCGCTCCGGTCCGCAAGAGCTGCCGGCCATTGTGGCAGCGTCGCGTGATGCGTCCCTTGTGCCCTCGTTTGCGCAGCAGCGGCTCTGGTTTTTGGCGCAGCTGGATGCGGGCAGCACGCACTATCACATCCCGCTGGGATGGCGGCTCAAGGGTGTGCTCGACCGCAGCGCCTGGCAGCGCAGCCTGG
>NZ_JBVAPG010000523.1:0-424 GCF_055413685.1 Bradyrhizobium sp. LeoA1Lang
GGCCGATGTACGCGCTAATTGGCCGCCGGGGCGTCGATAGCGCCGCGGGCGGGGGCGCCGGGGTCGGCGGCGGCGGTGTGGGGGCGGGGGGGGCGGTGGGGGGGGGGGGGGGGGCGGGGCGGGGGGGGCGGGGGGGGGGGGGGGGGCGCGGGGGGGGGGGGGGCGGGGGCCCGCGGGGGGGGGGGGGGGGGGGGGCGGGGGGGGGGGGGGGGGGGCGGGGGGGGGGGCGGGGAAAAAAAAATACCCCCACAGCCGGGGGGGAAGCTATTAATATATGTGAATAGCAGAATAAAAGAACCAACAAAAAGAACGAACTAGCCGAGTGTGGTCGTCGATCAGGGACAGGGAGTAAAACAAAAATGAGTAGCAGGGATGGAGGGGGCGAGCGGGGGGGGCGGGGGGCAGGAGAAGAGCAGAAAGCAGC
>NZ_JBVAPG010000524.1:0-420 GCF_055413685.1 Bradyrhizobium sp. LeoA1Lang
GGTGCCGTCCGAAAAGCGGTTGGAATTGAAAGTGGCGTAGTCTCCGGGGTGATCAACCTCGAATCACCCGGCGTTGACGCGCCGGGCTGGAGACCACGCCATGACAAGCGTTACCACGAAGGCTTTAGCTTCGCAGCCTGCAACCGCAACTTCTCCCGCACTTCTCGACGATTGGTTTGACCCGATCGAAGCCGGTCTTCGCGCGCGAGTCCGCGAGTTCATCGAGGAGATGATTCGCGAGGAGCTCGATGGCGTACTGGCGCGCCCGCGTTACGGTCGGCGCCAGAAGATCTGTGCCAGTGATGCGGAGCCGCAGCCCGTCGTCGGCCATCGGCACGGCAGCCGCGAGCGATCGCTGACCGGCACCTTTGGCAAGACCCAGATCACGGTGCCACGTGCGCGGCTGGAGCAGCCGGACGG
>NZ_JBVAPG010000525.1:0-415 GCF_055413685.1 Bradyrhizobium sp. LeoA1Lang
CGTCCTCCGCCCCTCTGCCCATCCCCCCACGCCGTGCTCTCCTGTCGTCTGGTTGTTTTGTTTTTTTTTTTTTTTTTTTGTTTTTTTTGTCATCTGGAGTGGTTGGGGTGGGTTGGTGTGGGGTGTGTGGGGGGTCTTCGGGGGGGGGGCGCCCCCCCCCCCCGCCCCCCCCCGCCCCCCCCCCACCCCCCCCGCCGCCGCCCCCCCCCCCCCCCCCCCCCCCGCACCCCCCCCCCCCCCCCCCCCCCGCCCCGCACGACGACGACCACCACCACGCCCCCCACCCCACCCCGCCTGACATCCCGCACAGGCGGGCCAACATCCGCAAGCACAGGCCGCCGCAGAACCCGCCCCCGCCGGCGATCATGCCCGCCATCACCCGCAACTGCACGTCGCCGTCGCCGCTATGGGTGAT
>NZ_JBVAPG010000526.1:0-414 GCF_055413685.1 Bradyrhizobium sp. LeoA1Lang
GCACCGTCATCGAGAAGGTCGGGACCGGCAACACCGCGCTGGACACCATTAGCGGTGCAGTGAGCTTCACCGATGTCGATCTGACGGATCGACCGATCGTCAGCGCGGCGCTTTCGACCACCCAGCCGTTCAAATATCTCGACGCGCATGGTCACGACATCACGTCATCGCTGACGCCGGAGCAGCTTGCTGCGGTCGCCGCCGTCGAGCTGCCCTTGACCGTTGTGCAGGGCGCGGGAAACAGCAACAACGGTTTCGCGACCTGGACGTACAGTGTTCCCGACCGCCTGTTCGATTTCCTCGCCGACGGTGAGACGTTGGTCCTCAATTACGTGGTTCAGGTCGACGACGGCCACGGCGGCGTCGTCAACACGCCGATCACGGTGTCCATCAATGGCGCCGATGTCAGCGTCG
>NZ_JBVAPG010000527.1:0-411 GCF_055413685.1 Bradyrhizobium sp. LeoA1Lang
TGTCGCTCTACAAGAAGATGCTGGACGAATCCTTCGTGATCAAGGATCTCAAGAAGCACAAGGATATGCCGATGCTGATGCATACCAACTCGCAAAACTTCTTTCTCACCTATCCGCAGCTCGTCGCTAGGGCGATGCAGAACTATGTGCGGGTCGACGGCACGCCGAAGGCCGAGAAGGAGAAGCTGACGTTGAAATCCTTTGTCAATGCGCGGTCATGGACCGGTTTATTTGGCGATGCATTCCGCCTGGCGCGCGCTTGGCGATAACCCATCAGAATCAAGGCTAAGGAAGCTGAAATATGAATGTCGAGACATCAGTGCGCGTCGAGGACAAGCTGTTCTACAACCGCTATCTTGTCGACGTCGGTCATCCTCACATCAAAGTACGCGCACATACGAAGCCGTCCCC
>NZ_JBVAPG010000528.1:0-407 GCF_055413685.1 Bradyrhizobium sp. LeoA1Lang
CCGGCGCCCGAGGAATCAGCAGGGTTTGCGGGGGGGCGTCGCTTGCTGTCGGCTGCCGCGTGTGACGGCGGCTGGGTGTTCAGCGGGGGGGTCGCGTGCCGCACCCGGGGAGGGGGGGGGCGGGGGGGGGGGGGGGGGTGGGGGGGGGGGGTGGGGCGGGGGGGGGGGGGGGGGGGGGGCGGGGGGGGGGGGGGGGGGGGGCGGGGGGGGGGGGGCGGGGGGCGGGGGGGGGGGGGGGGGCCGCGGGGGGGCGGGGGGGGGGGGGGGGGGCGCTCGGGGCGGGGGGCGGGGGGAGCGGGTGCTCCCCCGCGCGTCCGCCGGGGGCGTGAGGGGGGGGGGCTCAGGTGGAGGGCGGGAGCGAGCCGGGCGGCGGGCGGCGGGGGGGGCCGCCGGCCCGCGCGCGGCGC